>JBJEOX010000383.1:0-5501 GCA_051880935.1 Ruminococcus sp. | reverse complement strand
CCACTCGACCATAATTGTTAATTGTACATTGTTAATTTGCTAAATTATCGTTTATATTACAAAATACAAAAATTTCGGAGGTAATTATGGAAATTTTAAGAGTTGAAAACCTTGTAAAAACCTACGGAGAGGGCGAAAACAAAGTAAACGCCGTTGACGATATTTCGCTTTCTGTTGAAAAGGGCGAGTTTGTCGCAATCGTCGGCGCAAGCGGAAGCGGAAAGTCAACGCTTCTGCACCTTATCGGCGGAGTTGACCGCCCCACAAGCGGCAAAATTTGCATTGACGGCAACGATATTACAAAAATGAACAGCGACACGCTGGCAATTTTCCGCAGACGGCAAATCGGAATTGTCTACCAGTTTTATAACCTCATTCCGATTCTGACGGTTGAGGAGAATATCACCCTGCCGTGCGACCTTGACAAAAATCCCGTTGATAAAAAACAGCTTGACGAAATTCTCGATACCTTTGGCTTGCGTGCAAGAAGAAAGCACCTGCCAAACGAGCTTTCGGGCGGTCAACAGCAGAGAACTTCAATTGCACGTGCGCTGATTTCAAATCCTGCGCTTGTGCTTGCCGACGAGCCGACAGGCAACCTCGATACAAAAGCGAGTGAGGACATTATGAATCTGCTGAAAATCTCAAACCGCACCTACAATCAGACAATCATAATGATTACGCACGATTTGGAGCTTGCAAAGCAGGCTGACAGGATAATCACGATAAGCGACGGCAGAATTATTGAGGAGGGTTAAAGGTGAACACACTTAATAAACTCACACTCAAAAATCTGAAGATCAACAAAAGCCGTACGATTGTAACAATTATCGGCATATTGCTTTCGACTGCGCTGATTACCGTTGTCGCAGGAATTGCTGCAAGCGGTCAGCAGACTATGATTGACGGTCAGATAAACTTTTCGGGAAATTATGACTTGTACATTTCGGGAAATGCAACGAGCGAGGACGTAAAGGAAATCAAGGCGAACAGGAACGTCGAAACCGTCTATATAAATGATTACGGTGATTTTGTCAGAATACCGAATTATGAAAACGACAAAAAACCGTATGCTTATGTTCAGACATTGACCCCAAAAGCGTTTACCGACTGCTTTAATCTTCCGCTGAAGGACGGCAGATACCCCGAAAACAGCTCGGAGCTTGTGCTCACGCAGAGCTTTATAAATAACTCTGCAAAGGAATACAAGGTCGGTGACACTATCACGCTTGAAAAGGGCGTGCGCAAAACCGCTGACGGCAGAGTTATTCCGAATACCAATCCTTACGGACAGGAGCTTGTTTACGACGAACAGGAACATATGGGTGAAACCTCGGCTACCGTTAATGAGATTGAAGAGCATTTCGAGGTTGAGTCGAGCAAGGAATATAAGATTGTCGGCATACTTGACGAATACTATACACGCTATTTTGAGCCTTCGGACAGCGGTGCGTACTTTCCTCTGTTTACTGCCGCAGAGTCGGATGATATTTCAAAGGACGGCTGGCTTTTTGTAAAATACACCGACGAGGGCGAGAAAAATTATATTCAGACAACCTCGCAGATTACGGGAGTTTCAGAGGAGCATATAAGGGAATATCTTAACCAGAGCTACGAGATTGAGCCGGGTGAAGTAAAGTACAACTATTTTTCCGTAAACACCACTCTGCTATCCTACAAGGGTTATGCGCTGAGCGACAAAAGTCTGCAAATGTTCTTCACCCTTGCGGCTATCATCATCGCAATTGTAATTGTTGCAAGCGTGTTTGTAATCCGCAACAGCTTTGCAATCTCAATCACCGAAAAAACAAGGCTTTACGGAATGTTGTCCTCAGTCGGCGCAACGTCACGCCAGATAAGGCACAACGTGCTGTTTGAGGGCTTTGTGCTTGCGCTTATCGGCATACCTCTCGGAATTCTGCTCGGTGTGGGTGTTGTCGCAGTCCTCATTCAGCTTTTAAATGTATTGCTTGTCGATATGCTAAACGGTACTTCGTTTGTATACAGCGTTCCCGTTTTTGCGATTGTGCTTGCAGTTGCGCTGTCGCTCCTGACAATCCTTTTCTCAACGCTCGGCAGTGCATTCAGAGCCTCAAAAATTGCGCCGATTGACGCAGTAAGGGGCAACAACGACATAAAAATCAAGAAAAAGCAGAAAGCCTACAAATGCCCGAAATTTATCAAAAAGCTGTTTGGTACGGGCGGTGAAATCGCCTACAAAAACCTCAAGAGGAGCAGGAAAAAGTACCGCACAACGGTAATTTCAATCGTTGTCAGCGTTGCCGTTTTCATAGCCGTTTCAAGCTTTATTCAGTACGGAACGGAGTACAGCTCAAAGTATTACCACGAGATTGACTATAATCTGTCGGTAGACAGAATGGGATTATACAGTGATTTTGACGAAATGGTTTCGGATTTTGAAACTCTTTCACAGCTTGACGGTGTAAAAAATTGCCGTCTTGAAAGTATCTTAGGCGGTTATATCAAAAGTACGGACGATTTAAAAGACGTTTTAACAGACGACGCAAGCATTTACAATTTTACTTCAGCCGAGAGTGAATTTTATTTTGTCGAGCTTTTAGCCTTTGATGATAACACCTACAAAGAAAAGATTAAAGAGCTTGGTCTTGATTATGATAAGGTCAAAGACAAGGGTATTCTTGTAAATAACTTTCAGTATTTTACGGAGGACAGCAAACCGCAGAAGGGCGAGCTTTTCAAATCCGACAAGGTGAAGTCGATTGACGTCAGGGAGAGTAACGACCCTGCATATGAAGAATATTACAAAAGAACCGATATTGAAATTGCTAAGGTTTATAATACAACTCCCGAGGCACTGAAATACTTCCGTCCTTCCGAGAGTGATGTTTATTTGCTTGTAAGTTTTGACACCCTAAAAAATAATTACGATATAAATTATCTGAGCACAGGAATTTACATTAACGCTGAAAATGCAAACGAGCTTGAAGAAACAATAAAGGAACTTAAAGGCGGTCAAACCTACAGCGTTTTTAATGTCGAGAAAATGGCGAATATGTACAACGCATTTACGCTTGTAATCAGCATTTTTGCCTACGGCTTTATCATTGTAATTTCGCTTATCGGCGTGACAAATATTTTCAACACAATCACAACGAATATGCGGTTAAGGAGCAAGGAGTTTGCAATGCTCAAATCAATCGGAATGACAAAGCGTGAATTCAACCGAATGATACGTCTTGAAAGTCTGTTCTACGGCGTCAAGTCGCTGATAATCGGAATACCGCTCGGACTGCTTGCAGGACTCGGAATTTTCAAGGCTTTTTCAATGAATCTTGCAACCGATTTTGTTGTGCCGTATACGGCTATTTTAATCAGCATTGTGTTCGTCTTTGCTGTTGTTTGGCTGATTATGAGATTCTCAATTTCAAAGGTGCAGAAACAGAACATTATTGAAACCATCCGCAACGACAACATTTAGTTGACAGAAAAATCGTTTTGTCGGATAATATAATCGAATAAAAAACGGTGGGTGCACGCTATGAACATTCTTCTGATTGAGGACAACCGAATAATCTCAAAGGGCGTTACATATGCGCTGGAGCAGAACGGCTATTCGGTAACGCTCTGCGAAAGCTTTTCTTCAGCCCTCTGCAGCGCACCGTTTGACTTTGATTTGATTATCATTGACATCACCCTGCCCGACGGCAACGGCTTTGAGCTGTTTGACGAAATCCACCGTTTAAGCGAGTCGCCGATTATTTTCCTCACAGCAATTGACGACGAGGACAGCGTTGTAAAAGCCTTTGACCTCGGCGCAGACGACTACATAACAAAGCCGTTTTCAATGCGTGAACTGCTCGCCCGAATCCGCAGGCTGACTTCAAAGAACAGCGCAAAATCAAGCCTTGTCACAACGGGCGATATAAGCGTTGACCTTGAAGCACGTGAGGTTTACAAAAGCGACACAAGGGTAGAGCTTACTGCGCTTGAATACAAAATTTTTTCAATCCTTGTGCGAAACTGTGGCAAAACCGTCACACGTGAAATTATCCTCGAAAAAATCTGGGATATTGCAGGCAATTACGTAAACGACAACACCCTGACCGTCTACATAAAGCGTATCCGTCAAAAGCTCGGTACGGACAGAATCAAGACCGTTAAGGGAGTCGGCTACAGGCTGGAGGAAGAATGAAACGTTCACAAAAATTTTTAGTAGTATTTCTTGTGCTGACAGCCGTTTTTTCAGCCGTCACCGCCGCAGTATCGGCTTTTGAGCTTGAAAGAGTGCGGAAAAACACCAACAGCGCAGTAGTGCAGATACTCGAAAACGTAAAGGAAAAGTACCCCGATGTTTCAGAGCGTGAGCTTGCCGCAATTTTAAACGACAAGTCGGAAAATCCGCAGACTGAGAGCAGTCTGAAAAAATACGGAATCAACCTTGACAGCGACTGGGCGGTTTACAAAAATGACAACCTCGGTT
Organism: Ruminococcus sp.; assembly: GCA_051880935.1. Lineage (GTDB taxonomy): Bacteria > Bacillota > Clostridia > Oscillospirales > Acutalibacteraceae > Ruminococcoides. The sequence goes on along the minus strand of JBJEOX010000383.1, from coordinate 1,039 downwards.
TAATTATCATAATTGCAAACGCAGTTTTATGCGCTGTTTCCTGCCTTGCACTCACAGCAGTTTTTCTGAAATACTGCAAAAATCAGAAAGCGGAATCTGAACGCCTTGCAGGCTATCTGCGCAAAATCAACCGCAGAAATTACGACCTTGAAATTAAGTCAAACAGCGAGGACGAAATGTCGCAACTGCAAAGCGAAATCTACAAAACCACCGTAATGCTCAGGGAGCAGGCGGACAATTCGCAGAAGGACAAGGAGAATTTAAAGCAGTCGCTTTCCGATATTTCCCACCAGCTCAAAACTCCGCTCACGTCAATTATGGTAATGCTCGACGACATTATCGAGGACGAGAATATGCCGGACGATATCCGCCGTGATTTCCTGAATGATATACGCAGGAGCAGTAACGGAATCAGCTTTCTTGTTCAGTCGATTCTCACGCTGTCAAAGCTTGACGCAAATTCAATTGTGCTGAAAAGCAGGACGGAAAACGTGAAGAACATTTTAGATGATTGCGTAAAAAACACCGCCGTGCTTGCAGAAATAAAGGGAGTTGAAACAAGCGTTGAGTGCGACGAAAGCTTAACGCTCGACTGCGACTTCAAATGGCTTTGCGAAGCGATTACGAACATTGTCAAAAACTGCATTGAGCACACAAATGATGGCGGATTTGTAAAGCTTAAGGGTGAAAAAACCTCGCTCTGCACAAAAATTACGGTAACGGATAACGGGTGCGGAATTGCAAAGGAGGATTTGCCGCATATTTTCGAGAGATTCTACAAGGGCAGAAATTCCGACGAAAACAGCGTCGGAATCGGTCTTGCACTTGCAAAGACGATTGTTGAAAAAAGCGGAGGAAGCATCTACGCCGACTCGGAACAGGGAAAGGGAACTAAATTTACGATTACAATATTCGATATAAACAACAGTCAATAAATATACATATAAAAAGTATAAAATAACTTGACAATCGTACAGGTTGTGTGATAATAATAGTATAAAAATATTTTACCACAATATTTTGTATGTTTTCATTACTG
>JBJEOX010000382.1:0-5503 GCA_051880935.1 Ruminococcus sp. | reverse complement strand
CTACCCTTGCGGCAGGTTTGCAGTCTTTTTTCTACGGCTGTTTTTTTACAGCCCCTTTTTTCTTCATTAGCATTTCAACAAACGTATATAGTGGTTTGCTTCTCTTAAAACGTGGTCTGCAAGGAGCGGAAGAATTAGCGAGCGGATTTTACAGCCTGTTATTCCCTGAACGCCCGCTTTTTTGAAATCTTTGAATTTCAGCGTTTCTTCGAGCGACTCCGATTTCATCACTTTGCTCTGAGCATTTTTGCAGTTGTCGAGTAAAGCTTCATACTCCTTTGCAAAGCTGTCGGCTTTATTCATAAGCTCTTTTTCTGTCGGGTCAAGCAGACCTCGTATAAACATTGCGTGCTCCATCATAATTCGGTTCCAGAAGCACTCCGCATTTTTCATTGATTCATCGGTTATATCGCCGTCTCTTTCAAGCACGGAAACGTATTCTCTGTACAGCCTTGCCTCACGAATGATATGCTCGATAAGCAATGGATAATTTACCGTAAAAATCTCGCAGTTGAGCACATTGTGCAGTACGTTTTCTTTAAATGAAATTAAACCGTCAAGCAATTTTAATGCCGTTGTGTTCAGCCTGCACACCTTAGACCAGCTCTCTGAGCTTAAACGGCAGGGGCAATCTCCGCTTATCAGTCGGAGTTCTCTTTGGGTCAGAATTTTATTAATCGGTATGCCCGTAAAACGCTCGGTCTGTCTTTCTGCTTCGGCAGTAAATTCCGTGACAATTTCGCCCGAAGTCAGCACGTCCCTGCGCACTATTCCGTTTGCAAGTGTTACAGCCTGACAAAGCAGCTTTTCAAACTCCTTCATAAAATATTCGGCTTTGTTTGAAAATGACGCTGCGGCAGGAGTAAAGCCTGCTTTCAGGAAAAACGAATGTTCTTTCATTATTCTTCCGAAAAACAGGTGCAGCTCCAATGATTTAATAACATAATTAGTGGTATTCATTTTTTCCTCCAAATAAGTAAATCAAAAATCAATACCAGTTTATGTTATATTTTTTATTGTGTTACTGATGTGTTTTCAGTCGCCCTCAGCCTCGGCTATCTCTTTTGTCATATGAACAGTTGAGTGAGGGTGCTTTGGCGGAGCGTATATTGAGTAAAGCTTTATCGGACAGTCGCCTGTATTTATAATATTATGCCACGTACCTGCGGGAACAAATACAGCATCGCCTGTACCGACATATTTATGGAATTTCATTCTGTCCCTGCACGAGCCCATTTTCACAATGCCCTTTCCCGATTCAATGCGAAGAAACTGGTCGGTGTTGCTGTGAGCCTCGGCTCCGATTTCACCGTCTTTCGGAATACTCATCAAAGTAAGCTGTAAATTATCGCCCGTCCATAAGGATGTGCGGAAATTTGTGTTGCGACAGGTTGCCTGTTCAATATTTACAACAAACGGTTCGGGTCCGAAGTCGGTCATAGATTTTGCGCAGGAGCAGTTCAGATTATGATGTTTGTTCCATTGATGATTGTCGTACATAAAATCCCCCTTGCATTTTACTGCTACTATCATATGCAGATCTCTGAAATGGGTGAATATTTATATTTATGATAAAAAAGGTCAGAATCAACCTTCATACGGCAATTCTGACCTTTGCTGTTATTTGCTGTTTTATCCGACTAATACCATTACCCAGTAATCTATATCGTTTTGCTTGTAATGCGCTATTCCTGCACCGGTGTATGAAGAACTGAGGACATTATCTTTATGTACCTGAGAACCAAACCATGCATTAACAACCGATTCGGGCGTACCCTGTCCCTTTGCTATGTTTTCAGCCATACTGCCGTAGACGATTCCTTTTTCTCTTGCCAGATTAAAGACAGTCGTACCGTCAGGTCTTTCGTGGGAGAATTTTTCAACTATCTCCTTAACTCTGATATTTGCAAGCTCTGTCATATCAGTTCTCAGAGAAAGCGGCTTTCTGCCTGCCTTTACTCTTTCATTATTGGCAATTTCAAGGACTTTTTTAACATACGGGTCCTCTTTAACCGTTACATTGCACTGAGCCGTTTTGCCGTTGTAGAGGGTGATTTTTATGTAAGCCGTTCCTGCACCCTTAGCAGTAATTGTCGCCTTGTTTGCACTTCCCTTTGAAACGGTTACAACATTTGAATCAGAGCTTGTCCATTTTAGATTTGCAGCGTTTGCATAGCTTCCGCTGTTGGTGCTTTCGCTGATTGTATAGCTTTCTCCTACGCCGAGAGTAACGCTTGAGGGATTGACTTTCACGCTTGTCGGGGCAGGCTTTACAGTAACCTTACACTGTGCTGTCAAGCCGTTGTAGAGTGTAATCTTTATGTAAGCCGTTCCTGCACCCTTTGCAGTAATTGTTGCCTTGTTTGCACTTCCCTTTGAAACGGTTGCCACGCTTGAATCTGAGCTTGTCCATTTCAGATTCTCTGCGTTTGCATATGTTCCGCTGTTGGTACTTTCGCTGATTGTATAGCTTTCACCTGCGCCGAGAGTAACGCTTGTCGGATTGGTTTTAACGCTTGAAGGAGCAGTCTTTACCGTAACCTTGCACTGTGCTGTTTTGCCGTTGTAAAGTGTAACTTTTATGTAAGCTGTTCCCGGACCTTTAGCCTTTATCGTTGCCTTGTTTGCGCTTCCCTTTGTAACGGTTGCAACGCCAGCATTTGAGCTTGACCAAATTATACTTGCGGCATTTGCATAGCTTCCGCTGTTTGTGTTCTCACTTATTGTGTAGCTTTCACCTACGCCGAGAGTAACGCTTGTAGGGTTTGTTATTACGCTTGTCGGAGCAGACTTTACCGTAACCTTGCACTGTGCTGTCAAGCCGTTGTAAAGGGTGATTTTTACGTAAGCCGTTCCTGCACCCTTAGCGGTAATTGTTGCCTTGTTTGAGCTTCCCTTTGTAACGGTTGCCACGCTTGTATTTGTGCTTGTCCAGTTAAGATTAGCGGCATTTGCATATGTTCCGCTGTTTGTGTTTTCACTGATTGTATAGCTTTCACCCACACCGAGAGTAACACTTGTCGGATTTGTTTTAACGCTTGTCGGAGCAGGCTTTACCGTAACCTTGCACTGTGCTGTTTTACCGTTATAGGTTTTTACGGTAATACTTGCTGTTCCTGTTTTCTTCGCTGTAACCTTACCGCTGCCGTCAACAGAAACAACGGAAGAATTACTGCTTGACCATGTACAGCTCTGATCTGCTCCTGACGGTGAAACGCTGGCTTTCAACTTATAAGTTTCACCCACGCCGAGTGTCAGCGAGGTATTGCTGACAGCTACCGAAGCAACTCCTGTGGCACGGTACAAAAAGGTGTCGCAGGCAAGATTTCCGTTTGAGTCCTTCGCTGCAACCGTAAGATTTACATTCAAGGACGGTTTAGTAAAAGTCACTTTAAAGCTGCCGTCGGAAGAAACTTGTGATGAACCCAGTATCTGCGAACCGTTCATAACACTTACTGTCAGGGATTTTTGTGCACTTCCGCTGATGCTGTTGCTGCTTGTGGAAGCAGCAGAGAGAACTGTGTTTTTCAAACTTGCTGCCGGTGCCGATGAGTCGGAGTTTACGGTAATTGCGTTGCTGCCTCCGTTTGATGTCAGTATATTATTTTTTAATACCGTTGCACTTGAAGCAGTATTGAGTGAAATACCTAAATCCTTACAAGCGGAAATTTTATTATCGGAAACCGAAACTGATTTTGATGATGTTACGTTTATGCCTCGTTTTGCGTTGTTTTTAATCGTACAGCCTGTAATTTTGGTATTGTCCGATTTATTTACTGATATTCCGTTTTCACTGCAATCGGAAATTGTTACTCCCGAAACGGTGTTGCCGGAAGAACCGTTTGAAATTGTTACTCCGATGTTCTTGCACTTAGTAACGCTTCCTCCGCTTATTGTATTTTTATTGCTTCCGTTAATTGAAATTCCTGCCTTGCCGATATTTGAAACAGTATTGCCCGAAAAAGTATTGCTGTTACTTGCGCTTTCAATTTGTATGCTGTTTGCGTCGCTGTTCGGAAGGTTTTTGAAAGTATTGTTTGTAACAGTGTTTTCACAGCTGTTCATAAGCGAAATGCTTCTTGCATTTACCAACGCACCGTCATTTAAAGATGAATCAACGGTATTGCCTGATATTGTGCATTTATTTGCATATTCAAGTCTTAAAGGAAATTTTGAGCTTCCGCTTATATTGTTGTTTTTTACGACAACATTTTTAATTCTGTATATGCCGTTGCTTATTTTATTCCTGTTATTAGACGAGGTTACCTCTCCGCCGCCTATGCGTATTCCGTAAGAAGTAGGAGTTTGCGAATCCTGATAGTTTTTTACTGTGATTGTATTATCTCTTATTTCCGAATTGGATTCTTCCACAGCCTTTTTACTTTCAGCGTCGGGACTTGACGGATAGTAATTATCTCCGTCCATAAATTTAAAGTCAATACCTGCTCCAACATTTATAAGCTTGTTAGAATAAATTTTCGAGTTTGTCCAGTTGTAGCAGACAATAGCCTTATCCTTCATTCCGCTGCAAACATTGTTGTAGAAATTTATGTTATTGTGGTATCTTCCGACAACTGCATTATGACTTCCTACTGCACGAGGCACATTTTCAAACACATTGTCGTGAATATATACGTCCTCACAGGTTGAATCGTCATATTTAGGGAAGCTGTTAAACAAAGCTTCGCTGTGAATGACATCAAGCTGAATAGCTTCCTTGGTATTATTTCTGTAGCCGGTAAAGGTACAACCATTTATTTCAACATTTTTTGCACCGCCTATTTCGATATGGTGCGAGCCGTTATTATTGGATACAGTAACATTTTCTATTTTTAGATTTTTTATGTGTCCGAAACGCAGATTGCAAAATGTATTTGCACCGCCTGTACTGTCGTCAAAGCAGTTTCCGTCCCAGATGCCGCCCTCAAGCGTTATGTTTTCAAAGCCGTTGTATCCCTGAGCACCCCCTGCGGTATCTGCGGTAAGATGTCCCGACTGAAGCATACACCCTGACGAAAAATCCTTAATAATATGCGCACCGTAAGCTGAAATAACAGTGTTACTGTACATAAACAAAACATGTCTGAGATAATATGTTCCTTCGGGAATCACAATTTTGTAGGGTGAAGTGCTTGTTGCCAAACTGCGTGCTTTGTAAAGAGCGTCCTGAAGAGGCTGACTTATGTCCTCACCGCTGTTTACATCTAGTTTGATTACGTTGTTCACCGTTTCTGCGCCGACGTCATATTCATTTATTTCGGCTGCTGATATCGAAAAAGCCGAACCGAATATTAATAAAAATGCAATAAGCAGAGAAACAATTTGTTTGCCGCACTTGCTCATATTTACCTCTCCTTTAAAACAAATTTTCTTTTCCTTTTGTTATATTTTAGTATCTTCTGCATAATTTGTCAATATTCAGAAGCCCGATATTTCATAAGAATTAATTTAAGGAAACACTGATTAAATCGTTTGTGCATATTGCGCCGTCAGATTTTTCGTC
>JBJEOX010000381.1:0-5506 GCA_051880935.1 Ruminococcus sp. | reverse complement strand
CAACGCCGCATATAAATAAATTCGGGCACTAAACCTTTGAATTATCGCAATCTTTTCACTCGACCAAAACTCCACACTCCACACTAAATTAAAGCTTACTGAACTGAAATTATCAATAATGAGTCTTGCAATTATTACGGTATTATATTATAATTATATCATTCTTTTATTTTGAATAAATTTTTATGAAATGAGGAGAAAATTATGGAAAAAAGAGGTATGTGGAACTCCCGCCTTACCTTTATTCTTGCCGCAGTCGGCTCTGCGGTAGGGCTTGGTAATGCGTGGAGATTTCCGGGTCTTGCGGCTAAGCACGGAGGCGGAACATTCCTGCTTGTTTATCTGCTTGCAATGGTGATTATGGGCATTCCGTTGCTTATGATGGAGGTTTCAATCGCACGTAAATTCCGCAAGGGCGCAATCGAGTCAATGCGAGGAATCAAAAAACGCTTTGAGCCTATCGGCTGGGCGGCAACCTCAAACGCATTTGTAATCGTTTGCTACTACTCGGTAGTATTTGCGTGGGTTATACTTATGTTTGTAAACTCGTGGCAGTTTGCAGGAATGACGGGTGACTCCGAGGCGGCGTCTGGACTGTTCTTCAATCTTACGCAGACTACGGGACTTATTGAGGGAAGCTCAATCCCCGGCGAGGTGCTTGTGTGCCTGCTTGTTGCGTGGGGACTTATCTTTTACTGCATCAGAAACGGTGCAAGCTCGGTCAGCAAGGTTGTAAAGTTTACCGTATTTGCTCCCGTTGTACTTCTTCTTATTATGGCTGTCAAGGGTATGACAATGGACGGCGCAATGGAAGGACTCAAGATGTTTTTCATTCCCGACGTTTCGGCATTTTCCGACGCAACACTATGGGTTGACGCTATCGGTCAGGTGTTCTACAGCCTTTCAATTATGATGGCTATTATGTTTGCCTACGGCTCATATCTGCCCGATGACGCAAACGTGGCTGTTGACTGCACAATCATCGCATTCTCGGATATGGCTGTAAGTATTCTTTCGGGTATCGTAATGTTCACCACAATGGGCGGTACGGGAATGCTCGACAAGATTACCGCAAGCGGTATTTCAACTGCATTTATCGTTTATCCGCAGGCTATAGTAAACCTCACTAACATCGGCTGGGTGAACGCAATTTTCGGAGCGATATTCTACCTTATGCTTATCACACTGGCAATTGACTCGGCGTTCTCAATTGTTGAGGGTATTTCGGCTTCTGTTGCCGACAAATTCCACCTCAGCCCCAAGAAGGTTACAATCGCAATCTGCGCAATCTGCGGTATTATTTCAATTCTCTTTGTTACACAGGCAGGTCTTGCTTGGCTTGACATCGTTGATGCGTGGACAAATCAGATTAACCTTATTGTAATCGGTATTCTTGAGTGTGTTGCAATCGGCTGGTGCTTCAACCTGCGCAAGGTGCTTAACGAGGTTAACCGTAACACTCAGAAATTCAAGGTGCCTTACTGGTGGTTTGCAGCGTCAATCAAAATAGTAGCACCCTTGCTTCTTGCAGGACTCTTTATCTGGAATATGGTTACGCTGTTCGTGTTCCAGGGCGGAACATACAACCCCGATTATCCCATCTGGGCACAGGTTGCCGCAGGCTGGGTGGTTTCGGGACTGGTATTCATCAGCGGATTTATAGCAAAAATTGTTATTAAGAAGATGAAGAAAAAAGGCTACGTCGAGGACGAAGTAAGCTTTGATTAAATGATAAAAATCGGGACATCGTTTTAAGCGGTGCCCCTTTTTGTTTGGAATGTTTTGTAGGGGACGGCTTCCCAGACGTCCCATTCACATAAATTGCAACGCAATTTATGTGAATGGCGAATGCAGTTCGCCGCTACAGTATAATAAAATTGGGAAATGAGATTGCTTTATCTGCAATTTCATTTCCCGATTTTTATTGTTTATTTATCTTGTTGCGTTTGTAAAATTCGAAATCCTTATGCACCCTGTTGTACATTCTCTTGCGCAAACGCCGAAGTCCTCGCACTCGGGGCATTTTGAATAGTCGATAACGGCGAGGTTATCCGTAACCTTAATCGCACCCGTCGAGCAGACTTTTTCGCACTTTTTACAGCCGATACAGCCGTTTTTGCAAGCCTTGCGTGTGATACCGCCCTTGTCCTTGTTGCTGCACGTAACGACAACTCTCTCAACGTCAGCCATAAGCGAAATAAGGTGGTTAGGGCAGGTTTTAACGCAAAGACCACAGCCAACGCACCGCCTTGAGTCAATGTGAGCAATTCCGTTGTTTATGCAGATTGCGTCATTCGGGCAGACTTTTGCGCAGTCGCCGAGTCCCATACAGCCGTAGGGACATTCGCCCTTTGAGCCGAAAATCAGCTTTGCGGCGGCACAGCTTTCAATTCCGTCATACTCTACCTTGTCTTGCGTATAAGTGCAGTCGCCTGCGCAGTGCACAACGGCAACCTGTTCCACAACGTCCTCAAACTCAACGCCGAGGATTTCGCTCAGCTTTCTCGAAACCGAATCACCGCCCGGAACACAGAGGTTAGTAGCCGTACCCTCGTTTTCGGCAAGTGCCTTTGCGTAGCCGTCACAACCCGCAAAGCCGCAGGCTCCGCAGTTAGCGCCCGGCAGGCACTCACGGATTTCGGGAATTTTTTCGTTTTCCTTTACAGCCATAATTTTTGATGCGACTGCAAGCACCACAGCGCAGATTGCGCCGATAATCACAACGGGGATAACCGCAGTTAAAATCTCATTCATAGCGCACCTCCGTTATGCAAACAGGTTTTCGACAACGCCCGAAAATCCGAGGAAGGACAGCGAGGTTATCGAAGCCGCAACGAGCGTTATGGGCAGTCCCTGAAATGCCTTCGGAATGTCGGCACCCTCAAGCTTTGAGCGAACGCCCGAGAACATTAGCATTGCAAGGAAGAATCCCAGTCCGCTTCCGAGCGAATTTACCATTGATTCAGCAAATGTGTAGCCCTCGTCAATATTGAGGATTGTAACGCCGAGTACGGCGCAGTTTGTCGTAATCAGCGGAAGATACACGCCCAGCGACTTGTGGAGCGAGGGAATGTACTTTTTGAGTATAATCTCAACGAGCTGAACGAGAGAGGCAATTACGAGGATAAAGACGATTGTCTGAAGATAGCCGAGGTTGTTCGGGTCAAGCAGATACGTTTGTATCGGCCATGTAACAGCCGTTGCAATGAGCATTACAAAAATTACCGCAAGGCTCATTCCCGTTGCCTGATTGAGCTTTTTGGAAACTCCGAGGAACGGACAGATTCCCAAAAATCTTGAAAGCACGTAGTTGTTTACGAAAACGGCGGAGAGCATAATTATAATGAATTTTGTCATTTTGCTTCCTCCTTTTCACCGCAGGCGGCTTTATTGCAAACCTCGGCTGACGGACAGCCTGCACAGCCAAAGCTCTTTTTGGCGTTTTTGCCGCCCGAAATTTTATTTACAATTGCAATTAAAATACCGAATACGAGGAATCCGCCGGGTGCCATTGTCATAATGGAAATGTTGTTTTCGGCGAGTATCGGAATTGAAAATCCGAGCCATGTGCCGTTGCCGAGCACCTCACGGATTGTAGCCATCAAGAGCAGTGCAAGCGTAAAGCCGGCGCCCATTCCCACAGCGTCAATTGCCGAGTCGATTACCTTGTTTTTGTTTGCGAACATTTCGGCTCTGCCGAGGATTATGCAGTTTACTACAATCAGCGGCAGGTAAATTCCGAGTGCCTCGTCAAGCGCAGGAGCAAAGGCTTTTACAAGCATCTGCACCATTGTTACAAAGCCTGCAATAAGTACGATGTAGCAGGGAATACGCACCTTGTCGGGAATAATGTTTCGCAGTGCGGAGATTACAATGTTTGAGCAGAGCAGAACAACCGTAGCCGCCGCACCCATTCCGAGCGCACTCATTACGTTGGTCGTAACCGCAAGCGTTGGGCAGGTTCCGAGCACAAGCACAAGAACAGGGTTCTCCTTGATGATACCCTTCAGAAGATTCTGTCTTTTGTTCATTTTCCTGCCTCCTTTACCATATAATACGCCTTGAAAGCGTCCTCAATTGCGTTTTTGTATGCGGTCGAAGAAATTGTCGCACCCGTTATTGCGTCAACCTCGCTTAAGGTGTCGGCATTTTTACCGCTGTACTGATTTCTGTAGGGGTCCTCGGCTGTCTTTGAGCCGAGACCGCTTGTTTCTTCGTGCGAAAGCGTCTTGCACTGCTCAATCGTGCCGTCTGATTTCATTCCGCAAATCAGCTTCATATCGCCGCCGTAGCCCTTTGTCGTCAGCATAAAGACATATCCCGAGCCGTTTGTTGCAGTATAAACCTCGGTTACTCTGTCGGGGAGGTTTTCAATCTCGAGTTTTTCAAAGCCGTCTGCGTCAGCAAGCACCTCCGACATAGCCTGCTCGGTTTTTTCCTGCTCGGCTTTTGCGATAATCGGCGAAGTCACCGAGTTGATGTAGGCAAGCAGTGCCGTAACGACAAGGCAGATGCAGACGAGCACGAGTACGGGTTTTATTATTTCGTTGAAACTCTTTTTCATTTTTTGCGACCTCCCACAAGAGGCTTTGAGCGTGTAAGCCTTGAAATGTAGGGCGTAAAGATGTTCATAAGCAGAATCGAGTACGAAACGCCCTCGGGAGATGCGCCCCAGAAACGGATAAGTATGGTGATAAGACCGCAGCCTACGCCGAAAATTATCTTGCCCCACTTTGTGCAGGGAGTGGTTGCGTAGTCGGTAGCCATAAAGAATGCGCCGATGATAAGTCCGCCCGACATAAGCTGATAGAGCGGAGCTTTGTCGAAAATCAGCGACATTACAAGCACAGCGCCGATAAACGCAACGGGTGTGTGCCACGTGATGACTTTTCTTGCAATCAGGTAAATTCCGCCTGCAAGCAGGGCGATTGTGCAGGTTTCGCCCAGACAGCCGCCACGCACACCGAACAGCATATCAAGGTACGAGGGCAGAGAATCAAGTTCACCCTTGAACATCAGCGCAAGCGGAGTTGCGCTTGACGCTGCGTCGGGGAATGTCCACGTTGTCATAGTGCCCGAAAACGCAGTCATCATCACGATTCTTGCTGTAATTGCAGGGTTTGCGAAGTTCTGACCGATTCCGCCGAAAAGCTGTTTTACAATTACAATTGCAAACATACTTCCGAAAGCCGCCTGCCACAGCGGAATTGAAACAGGCAGGTTGTAGGCGAGCAGAACGCCTGTTACAACAGCCGAAAGGTCGAAAATTGTGTTTTCCTTTTTGCAGATTTTTTCAAAAATCAATTCGGATAAAATACATACGGCTACGCAAACGCCGATAACGAGCAGTGAACGCCAGCCGAATATTATTACCGAGGCAACGCCTGCGGGGAGCAGGGCGATAAGCACGTCAAGCATAATTTTCTGCGTAGTCCTCGGCGAATTTATGTGCGGTGAAACGGAGGAAATCAGCTTATTCATTTTTTGTCCTCCTTCTGTTCTCTTA
>JBJEOX010000380.1:0-5515 GCA_051880935.1 Ruminococcus sp. | reverse complement strand
AATACTATGATTTTCTGCAAAATGAATTTAAGGAATACAATTACACTCTTACGGGAATGGGTGTAAATCCTTACCGCAACTTTAATCACAACGTGCCCATTCCGAACGGGCGTTACCGTATGCTGTTTCATCACCTGAACTCGTATAAGAAATATCTTGATTTACCGATGCATTTTCACCGCTACCCCGAATACGGCACATTTTCAAGTGCGTCGCAGGTACAGCTTGATGTTGAGTACGACAAGCTTGCGCTTACGCTGAACACGTTTACAAGGCTTGAGCCGATTAAGGCGCTTTTGTTTTCAAACTCCGTTCTGCTCGGAGAAGATGAAACCACCCTCTGCTGTCGTGATATGTTCTGGGAGAACAGCACACACGGAATCAATCCGCATAATGTTGGAATGTATGACTGCGAATTTGAAAGTGTTGATGACATTCTTTCCTACATTGAAACCACAAGCATTTACTGCGTTGAGAGGGACGGCAAATACATTAATTTTGCGCCGATAAGGCTCGATGAGTATTTTAACAGAAAATCTGTAACAGGCGAGTATTTTGACAACGGAATTTACAGAAAAATTGAAATCGAACCTCGTTTTGAAGATTTGGAATATCTGCGCACATTCAAGTTTATTGACCTTACATTCAGAGGAACGATTGAATTCCGCAGTGTATGCTGTCAGCCAATCAGCGACAGCCTTTGCGTGGCGGCTTTTCACGTCGGACTGATGGACAGGCTTGAGGAGCTTTCAGCGTTGCTTGAAAACGACAGGGTAATTTATCATCACGGCTATAATGCGTGCGAATTAAGAAAGATACTGATAAAACGGGACTTGCCTGAATTTATAGATAAGGACAAGCTGTACGACCTTGCAAAGCAGGTTGTTGACCTTGCATATGACGGACTTGTTAATCGTAATCAGGGAGAGGAAAGGCTGTTAGAGCCGCTTTATCAGAGGATAATTGCAAAGACCAATCCCGCAAAGAATATGATTGATTTAAAAAACAGCGGAGTAAGGCTTGAGGACATAATAGCCGAATACGCAAAATGAAACTTAATATTTTAAACAAAGGCGGTTTTGTATAAGCACAAAACCGCCACAAATCTTTCAAAGACTTTATAACATTGAATCGTTCCCTGTCTTTGGAATAATAATACCTTAGAACAAAACGTACCTTGTTTGAATATTGCTCCGATTTATGAAACAGCAACCTATTTTAAATAAATATCAACTGCTTTTATTCTACCTTATCTAAGTGATAAACATTGCCGGTTTCCTGATCAGTCAGAATTAACTGCTTTTTCTTATCATCAAATTTATAATAGAATGTTGCGCATTGTTCATTATCATCACTTGTCCAACCACCACTTGCCGGCTTTACATCTTCTTCCTGATATTCCATAAAAAACATCCGTGAAGAAAAATCCGTAAGTGCAAAAGCTTTATACACTTTTTTATCTATTTCTATTTCCTGTGTAATATGATAATCTGCACTTAAGTCTTCCGTATATTTTATATAAGGGGTTTTGCAAACATATGTACCTTCTTCTATTTTATCTGCTACAGAACAACCAAATAGTATAGAAACAAAAATCAAAAGGCACGCACATAAGCATAATATCTTATAGACATATTTTTTCATTATTTTTATCCTCCACTATTATTTTTCAAACGAAAAGCATTCGTCACTCCGGATATACTATATTGAATCATTTAGTAATTGTCAATAATTATAATTAATAGCACGCAATTAATAAAAAATACTGTAATCTGTATTACTGATTTCTTCAGTTTTTCACACCTTATTTTCGGATTATTACACTGTTTTAGAATTAGTTATGAATATAATAATGAAATAATTTAAGAAAGAAGAGGCAAAATCAAAACTGCCTTCTTTATAGTTTTGTTAATTGATTTCATATACTAATAACTATCTACATCAGAAAGTCTTTTTTGGATATATGTAGCGTCCTCTACATTACAAAATCCGTCTTTGTTGTAATCCGATAAGCAAGTCAGATTAAATCCATATTTAAGTGAGCTAAAATCAATGTCAAGCTTATCATTTCTCGGAACTAATTCAGCTAAATATTTCTGTATCAATGTTGCATCGGCGATATTCAAAACGCCATTTTTATCAACATCTCCAAGAATCTGAATATTTCCATAAACATATGAAACATTTTTGTCAGTCATCACATTGAAAAATGCCTCATGTAACTGAGTAAAATCCATATCCCAAGCCTGACATATATCATAAAATTCATTGTTTGCAACATCATAAACTGCTAACCCAAATTGAAACGGATATAATGACCCTGCATTGGTAATGATTATATCATCGAAAACAGCGTGACACATTCCCGGCTCTACGGAGCAATCGGCACTGATAAGACACCAGTCTGTTTCTTCGTTATCATCGTAATGGTAAAACAACTCATCGTAATTGTAAGCTGTCATATCACAACCTGTATCGGTACAGAATTCAACAAATTTTACTTCAAAATAATTATTTGCATAATAATCCATAGCTTGCACAGAACCGGCAGAGCATAAAAGCACAATAAAAACCATTAAAAAGGAAAATAATTTTTTCATGATTAATTTCTCCGTTCACTAATTACTTAATATATATTTGTACCTTAATTATATATTAAATCACAAAGAAAAGGTACATTTTTTCATATTTGGTAGGTTTTTTTACAAAATCGGTAAAACGAAGTAATTCTAAATTCAATTTGTGCAGACTGATTAACATTAATCAACCATATTTTGTCCGACCGTTTCCGGGCAGTTTCCTGTATATTAAAAAATAAGCTTCGGCGCATTATCAGCACCGAAGCTTTAAGTTTTATTATTTAGTCTTTTGAATATTACTTGGCAACTAACAAAACTGTTGCATGAACATATTCTCCTTCTTGTTTCAAGTCAAATACGCCGTCATATTTTTTAACTGCGTTCTTAACGCTTTTTAATCCTATTCCATGCTCAATTTTATTTTCCTTGGTTGTTGAGTCTGAAATCAAAACACCTGAGTACCTGTTAGCAATATCAATTACAAGAAAATTTTTGTTCATCTTAATATTTACTATAACACAAGGCTTCTCTTCTTTCTCACTTGCCTCAATTGCATTGTCCAGCAGATTGCCTATAATTGCAGCAAAGTCAATATTGCTTACCAAACAATCACTTGGAATAACGGCATTAACAATGAAATCAATATTTTTAGTTAATGCAATATTATATTTTGTGTTTATTATAGCGTCTGCAACAGAATTACCGGTTTTTGTATAAAACACCTTGTTATTTAAGGTTGCCGTTTCTTTTTCTAAATATTCCTTTATTTCAGAAATTTTGTTTTCATCAGCCAGCTTTGACAGCATAATCATATTGTTCTTATAGTCGTGAATACTTGTTCTCAACAAATTAAAAGTTTTTTCCGTATCATCAAGCGACTTTTGCAGCATCTCATTTTTCTGATTAATCAAAGTTAATGTTTGCTGTTGCTCATAGTCTTTTGTGATTTTAAACACCAAGAAAAATAGCAAAAATACAATTGTAATGGACGCAACAAAAAACACCATTGTAAAATAATTAAAATTATATATATCATTTTCTGCATTGATTTCTACAAGTGTACAATTAGAAATAAACAGAAACAACGAAAAAAGAAACATTATAATTATGTATTTTTTGGGCAATATTCTGCTGTCTTTCACCCATCTGTTAATGGTTACTATTATCAACGATAATATTGCTTTTGAAATTAAAATGCAAAAAACTCTGATCCAGCTTTGCTCATTCATTATCTGACTCTGAGAAACATTGCTTAATGTTGAAGTGGCGAATACTGTAAAAAAGTCCACTCCCGAAATAATAAGCAGATAGCCGAATGATAAGAAGAAAGAATATATCGGTCTTTTTTTGTATATCAACAAATTCAGTAAATACAATATAATTATCATTATAATAGTGTTAATATACGAAAAAATCTCAATAGAATTAATTACAATCATAATTATAGAATTCAGCAGCGCAAACAAAATTATTTTATATCTGTTTTCAAATATGCTGTTCTTATTTAATAACGTTCCTTCGAAAACAAAATACATCAGCGATTCAACAAAACAAGCAATAAATTCCACAAGCCAGAAAACAGTATTCATATCTTTCCTCTCCAATAATTCAGCAGTTGAGTTTTAACATCCTTTATTCTTGCTCTGCTTACAATCAGGCGTTTGCCGTTGTCAAGAGTAATATCATAGTTGGAAATATTATTAATATATTTTGCATTCACAATGCATCCGCTATGTATCTGTAGAAAACTGTCGTCAGACAAATCGTCTATAAAATCTTTCAAAAATCTTCTTGTTATATACTCCTTACCGTTGCACATATGAAGTTTAACTTTTCTGTCCTCAGTTTCTGCATAAATAATATCTGAATGTGAGATATATTTTTCTCCATCCTCTGTCTTTATTACTGTTGATTGATTGTGCAATGAGTCAACTATTTTATATGCCGATTCCAAAGCAATCGGAAGTTCCTTTTTTATACAGCTTTTTCTGATAAACCTGAACGGGGCATATTCTATAGATTCAAAGTAACCGTCAAATAAAGCACACCTTGACGCCGGAGGAAATTGTCAAATTCAATAAACATTGCCTGAAAGCATATCAAGCACTTGTTTGTAGCCGTAATTCATTTTTCTGCGAAGCTCGCTGTCACTCATATTATCGCTTTTGTCAAAGACATCAGATATGTAATACACAAAGGCTTCTGCGATAGGCTCGTTTTCACGACACATTTTTGCATATCTTTGCATTAAGTGATAATTGAAATCGCAGTCTAAATCAAGGCGGCTGTTTTTCTTATCGATAAAATCCTTTACAAACTTCATCATAAAGTCAATATTAGGAGTGCTTTTCTTCATCTTTGGTTGCCTCCATTTTTAAATTCTGCGGAAGATTTTTACTGCACGTCAGATAATCCGTAATGTCATTGCCCTGCCTTGTCATTTCAAAAACATATTCAAGATAGTCGTATGGCTTGAGATTATTTGCCTTAGCTGTTTCTATGACGGAATAAATTATCGCTGAAGCACGTGCTCCGTCAGGGGTGTTGCAGAAAAGCCAGTTCTTTCTGCCTATGACAAACGGCTTTATCGCCCTTTCTGCCGAATTGTTTGTAAGCTCAATTTTCGGATTTTCAAGAAATGTTTCAAGCGTTGCTCTCTGATTCAGAGCATAGCTGATTGCTCTGCCTGTCATACTTTTGGGCAGAGTTCTCCCTTGGTTTTCTTCGCAGAATTCAAAAAATTCTTTGACTTTATCAGCAGAATTTTTCTCCCTAATTTTTGCGGTTTCTTCAAGAGTGTATTTCCTTTTTTCGCCCGGCTTTTTCGGATCAATTTTCTCAAGAGCAAAGATTTCTTGAATCATAATCAAGCCTTGACCTACTATGGTGCTGTAATCGGTTTTGTCCTCCTGCACATCTAATGCATTCAGAAAATA
>JBJEOX010000379.1:0-5522 GCA_051880935.1 Ruminococcus sp. | reverse complement strand
CCGACTGCACTGCTCATCCCGACAGTTGACATTAAGCCTGTTGCCGAATGGGTTGACGAAGATAAAGGTAGCGACTCACAGGGATTTACAACCGACAAAATTACCTTTGCAGGATACAAGATTGAATGTAAGACTGCATTCAGCTTGTTTATGACAAAAACGGCACTTGAAATTTTCGAATCGCAGTTTGTCAATCTTGTAGCAGAAGCAATGATTAAAGGAATTGAAAAAGCTATAATTGTCGGTACAGGAAAAGGCTCGCCAAAGGGCATTTTAAAAGAAACTCCGCCCGAAGGTCAGGCGATTACTGTTGCTAAAACAGGAAAGCTTACATATAAACTGATGTGTGATGCCGAAGCTGCTTTGCCGGCTGCTTATGACAGAGGTACAGTTTGGCTTATGACTAAAAAGAGCTTTTGGTCATTTATCGGTATTACCGACGACAACGGTCAGCCGATTGCAAGAATAAACGCAGGTATAGACGGAGCACCCGAATATGTTTTACTCGGCAGACACGTCTGCTTGACTGACGGTTATATGACAAGCTATGCCGATACTGTTACAGAGGACACACTGTTTGCAGCTATGTTTGACCTCTCGTATTATGTCCTTAATGAGATTATGGGCATTACGCTTGTAAGATGGATTGACAACGAAACAAGCAATACAAAGCTCAAAGCTGTTATGCTTGCCGACGGCAAGGCCGTAGATATCCACAGCCTTGTAACGCTCACAAAGCTCGCAGCGGCATAAGAAAGGATTTAACAAATGGCGGACGATAGCTTACTTTGTAAAGTCAAGACGTGCTTGAGAGTAACAACAGCCGCCTTTGACGACGACGAAATCAGTCCGTTAATCGACGCTTGCATTGAGGATTTACAAGGTGCAGGCGTCGACACGGATAAAAATAAAAATCTTGTTGAGCGTGCAATCGTCTTTTACTGTAAAGGACATTTTGGACTTGCGCCTGACAAAGAGTGGATAAACATTTACGAGCGTTTGCGCAATGCGCTCGCCTCCAGAAAAGGCGGTGACACCCGATGAATTTTGATACAGTAATTGAGCTTATATCAAAAACCGATACCGAGGTAACGTCCGATATTTACGGCAATCCCGTCTACACCCCGAAAAAGCGTAAAGTTTACGCCCAGAAAAAGGCGGTAAGACAATCCGAGTTTTTTCAGGCGGCGGCGGTGGGATTTAAACCGGAAATCGTGCTTGAAGTAAACAGCTTTGAATATCAGAATGAGGAAGAATGTTACCTCGAAGGTCAGCCGTTCAGGATTTACCGTGCTTATCCCGTTAAAGGAACTGAGCGCACAGAATTATATTTAACAGCGTTGGCAGGTGACAGTAATGTCCTTGCCTAAGTCTGTTAAATTTACAAAAAACGGTGTTGAGTACCTCAGCAACTGCGACCGCCTCCAATACACCATAAAAGAGTTGACACGTGCGGCATTGCGTGACACTGGTAAATATATCTGCAAAATGACACGCAAAAAAGTCCGCCGCAGAACCGGACGATTAGCGAAAAATACGCAATATTGGGTGCGGTCAAAGCAGGAAACTCCCGATTTACAGGTCGGATTTAAGCCGGGCGGCTTTTACGGACTGTATCAGGAGATTGGGACCATTAAATATAAAAAAATCGCCGCTCTGAGCGACAGCACCGAGAGCGGCGTTTCAGAAATCCAAAAAATACAACAGCAATACTTATCTGCCGTCGGAACAGAGTCGGCAGAATCAATGATTGACGAGGGGGAATATCAGGGTGAGTAAGACTAACGAGCATAAAGCCGTTTTTAAAAATCTGCTCTCTGAATACTGCCCCTCGCCTTATTATATGATTTGCCCCTCGGGGACTTTTCCACGGACGGAATATGATTTTAAACAGTTAAACGTCGATAATATCCCCTACGAAAAATATCTTTTGACAATTAACTGCTATGACAAAAATAATTCCGAATTTATCGACGATTGCATTGACAATCTCATTGATAATATCGGCAAAGCTACCTACTACACCGAAGATTTTTATTATCAGTTTTATTACTGCAACGACAGGCAAAAAATTCCCGAGCAGGATAAAACCATTTACAGAGAAATGTTGACCCTTGAGGTCAGAATTTATAAAAGGAGTGATTGATTTATGTCAATTGCAAAAGTCCGCAGAATCAAGCCATACAGCGGCTACACCAAGGACACGCCCGACAAGCTCTTGCTTGACGCAGGAGCGTTTTCTAAAGATTTTGAAGTCGGTAAAGATACATATAAAACTGCTAAAGCCGCAGGCAAATGCCTCGGTGCAACAATTAAGGGCGGCGAATTTTCGGCAAAACCGAATATACGTCGTATGGAGATTGACGGCGTAAAGACAAGGACAATCGGCGACACGCTCTATGACGGTTGGGAAACCTACATAAAGGCTAATCTTGCCGAGATGACCTCGGATAACCTTATCGCCGCCCTCGGCGCAGCTGATAAAGTGACAGCAACCGGAATTGACGGCTACGACAAAATCACAGGCAGAGAAACCCTTTTACCGTCGGATTATATCGGCAATATTACGTGGATTGGAAATCTTCTCGGCGAAGATAAGCCGATTATTATTCAGATTTTCAACGGCCTTAACGAAAACGGATTGACTCTTGCCGTTGAGGATAAAAACAACTCAACTGTTGAAGTGCAGTTTTACGGTAATCTCGATTCGGACGTTTACGACGACCCCGAAAAGGGTATTGTACCTCCTTTTGCGATTTACCGTCCGACGGAAACAACCGAAACGGAAACTACAGCTACTACAAATTAAGGAGATATTAAAAAATGAGAAAATTTACATTGCCTGATGCATTTGCCTTTGCACGCATTTTAAAAGCAGCTGACATAAAAAACGAGGTTATAAATTTTGCGAAAGAAATTCTTGCTCGTAAAAACAAAAAGCAGAAAATCAATATTGAGGAAATCGGTCTTGAATTTGTAATCACAATCATCACAGCAGCGGCAGACGTAAAAGTTGAGGAAAAAATCTACTCATTTTTGTCGTCTGTTTGCGAAATGGACATTGAAAACATCAAGAAGCTCAATCTTGCACAAATTAAAGAAATTATAAAAATAATCATTGCCGAAAATGATTTAAAGACTTTTTTTCAATCAGCCTCTGCCTTGATGTAAAGCTTTTCGGTTTGCTTTTAAGATATTGCAGCGGAAATATTGACATTTTAAATCGTTGCACGTTTTCCGAAATTTTAGAAATCATTGAATTTGTTATAAATCAGGAAAGTGACGAACAGCTTTTAAAAGCATACGAGGCAAGCTATGCCGCATTGCAGTCAATCACCTTTGCCGATTTTAAAAAGCGAGTTTACGATAAATTCTCGGCAACTTATCCCGGTTCAAATCCGCAGTCAGCCGAAGAAATCGAAGAAAAAGTCGCACATTATATCGACGATTTTAAATGGGAGGCGGTTTAGTTGGCAGTTGAGATTTTTAAATTATTTGGCTCAATCTTTGTAAACAATGATGAAGCTAACAAGTCAATTGCAAAGACCGACGAAAAAGCCTCAGGCGTTGCAAACACCCTCGGAAACGGAGTTAAAAAAGCCGCAAAGTGGGGAGCTGCTGTTGTAGGCGGTGCTACTGCCGCCGCAACAGGTTTGACCGCTATGGCAAGTAAAACCGCCGAATCAGCCGACGAAGTCGATAAAATGAGCCAAAAGCTCGGATTATCAAGAGAAGCTTATCAAGAATGGGACTACGTTTTGTCACAATCTGGCGTTGACATCGACTCAATGCAGTCAGGTTTAAAAACGCTTACAAATAAAATCGACGACGCAAAAAACGGTTCAAAATCAGCTCAGGAGATGTTTAGTAAACTCGGCATATCAATGGACGACCTCAACTCTATGAGCCGAGAAGATATTTTTAATACTGTAGTATCTTCTATGCAAGGTATGGGCGACACCGCAGAGCGAGCTGCACTTGCAAATGATTTACTCGGCAAATCAGGTCAAAACCTTACGCCGCTTTTTAATTCGACGGCAGAATCAACCGAAAACCTCAAAAACAAAGCTCACGAGCTCGGTATGGTAATGTCCGATGAAACAGTCGATGCAGGTGTTAAATTTACCGATACCGTTGATACCTTGAAAAGGTCAGCAGGCGGACTTTTTAACTCTCTCGGCGGTGCATTACTGCCAATAATACAAAAAGTCTGCGACTCTCTGGTAGCTTATATGCCGCAGATACAGCAGATGATTGGGCAGTTTACACCTATATTGACAAGCTTGTTTGATACTATAATGCCGGTGTTGGCAAATCTGGGTGAGACGCTTTTGCCGATTATTATGGATTTATTGGGGCAGCTCGCCCCTGTTATCGGGCAGCTTTTAGAGATTATTGCCCCCATAATCGTACAGATAGTTGAGCAGTTATTACCGCCTTTACTACAAATTATTGAGCAGATATTACCGCCGATACTTGATATTATAACGGCTTTAATGCCGCTGCTGACAACAATCTTTAATTTGTTATCGCCTCTAATTGATGTCATTTTACAGCTCGTCGGAGTATTACTTGATAGCCTTTTATCAGCCTTAACGCCGATAATAGAGTATCTGGCTCAATTTTTAAATGATTTGTTGCAGCCGCTCATACCGATTTTTACCGAGATAGGACAGATTTTAAGTGAAACTCTCTCCCCCATTTTTGAGGTGCTCGGTCAGGTATTGACAAAGGTATTTGATGCTTTAAAACCTGTACTTGATTTGTTTGGTCAGCTTATATCAGCAATTTTGCCGGCACTTACACCGCTCATCCAAATGCTTGCTGACGTTTTCAGCGGAGTGCTCGGAGCTGCACTTGAGGCAGTCAGCGGAATACTCGACAGCGTTATGGATGTTTTCGGAGGCTTGATTGACTTTATTACCGGAGTATTTACAGGCAACTGGGAGCAAGCGTGGGACGGTATCGTCGGTGTTTTTAAAGGTATATTTAACCTCATTCCGACGATAATTGAGTTTATCATAAACGGTGCTATCGGACTAATCAACGGACTTTTAAGCGGTATCAACTGGGCAATAGAATGGCTCGGTTGGGAAATCCTTATGATACCCGAGGTCACGTTGCCACGTTTCAGGGCAGGTATTGATTACGTACCTAATGATAAATTCCCGGCTTACCTCGACGCAGGAGAAGCAGTGTTGACGGCAAGCGAAGCTGAGCAGTACCGACAGGCTAAACGTGAGAGCGGAGGCTACTCACCTTTTGCAAATCAGCAAAAGGAGCAAAAAACAATTAATCAGACATTTAACGTAACTGTAAATGTCGATAAAATCAAAGATGACTTTGACATTGACAAATTAGCTGCGACAATTTCCGAAAAGCTCGCAGAAGAAATCAAACGCAAGGAGGGTGCATATGCATAATTTTAAATTTGGCGGCGATAACCTACTGAATTTTTGCGGAAGAATTACGCAAGCTCCCTCCCACACCGTCGCCGAAAGAAATTGCGAACTTATTGAAAT
>JBJEOX010000378.1:0-5534 GCA_051880935.1 Ruminococcus sp. | reverse complement strand
ACTATTTTAATAAAAGTGCAAGCGGAAAAAGCTCGAGAACACTTATCAGCTATCTATGCGGAGAAATTCGTGATGACGACAAAGAAGGATTTAAATACCTGAGAAACGACAGATTCGTAAGTTACATAGTAGTTGAGTTTTATGACGATGAAAAGGACAGATATTTTTCCTTTGGCATATGTTTTGATGTTTATTCTGTAAATGATTTGGCAAAAAGATTCTTTAGATACAGGGGTCGCATACCGGAAAATCATTTTATTGAAAATAAGGTGCCTTTTGATATTCAAAAGCTTAGAGCGTTTTTGAAAGAAAAGAATTATAAAGATGTAATTTTTTATGAATCAGGGAAGCATTACAAAGATGATATTTATGCATTGTTAGGAGGTTTGCGCTCAAAATTCGGCGATTTATTAAAGAAAGCGGTTGCGTTTAATCCTGATAATAATATCCAAAAATTCATAACCGAGTTTGTCTGTGACAATGAGAAAAACGTAGATATAAGCTTAATGCAGGAAAATATAAGAAATTATAAAAACCTTGAGAGGACGGCGGCTGAGCTTGAGAGAAAAAAGACAGCGCTGGAGCAAATTTATACGAATTATTCCGAACTGCAAAGAAACAGGGATAACGAGAAAATATACAAATATCTGGTTGATAAATCCGAAATTGATATTATTGAAAAAAAGCTTGTACTGCTCAGAAAGCAAGTAAGAGATTTAGAGGCGAAGTCCGAACATATAAGGCAAAGTATAAAAGATGAAGCTGAAATTTATGACAGATTGCAGGAAGAGCACAGAGCTTTAAAAAATCAATATGATTATGACGAAGTAAACAGACGAATCAATGAAATTGATAAAGAAATCTCGCAGTTGAAAATGAGTATTGATTCTGCTGAAAAAGAGTTTGACAAGACTGTATTGCGTATTCTTTCAGTAAAGAATATATTTACAAGAGCAAACAGCACCCTTGTGCAAAAATATAATTCGGTTGATTCGAATTTTATAAGCGGTATGTTTCTGTCTTTGATTGAAAGCTTGCGTGATTCCGGAGTTAAATTATCCGTGTTATTCGATGAGTTTAACGATATAACTCCTGAGCAGATATTGGAGTATTCCCAAGGCAGATTTGAAGAGATAGTTGAATTGACAGAAGGTATCAAATCTGATGCAAATGTTTTATATTCAAAGCTTGATGATGAATTTAAGAAGGCAGGCGAGAAGTTCAGAGAGCTTAAAGCTGAGGAGGAAAATCTTGAAAAGGGTATTTACAAATTTCCTCAGAATGCATTGGATTTGAAACAGGCGGTTATAGCGGCGATAAGAGCAAAGAGCGGTGAAAGCGCTGATGTTGTAATAGTAGCTGAGGTTTCAGAAATAAAAAATTCCAGATGGAGAAATGCTATTGAGGGCTACCTTAACAATCAGAAATTCTATATTATAGTACCTCCGCAGTACATAAAGACAGCTATCAGAGTTTTTGACCGTATCAAAAAAGATAAGGCGATTTATGATACTGGTATTGTAGATGTTGAGAAAATAAGGAGTAAAAATTACATAACGGAGAAAAACAGTCTTGCAGGAGAAATTGAAACCGCAAATCCGTATGTGAGAATTTATCTTGACTATATTCTCGGAAGAGTTATCAAATGCGATAATGCCGATGATATAAGAAGCTTTCCTACATCAATAACCGACGACGGCTTGCTGTACAAAAATTTTGTTGTGAGAGCGTTGAATCCAAAACTTTGGAAAAATCCTGCAATCGGACAAAATGCTATTAAAATTCGTCTTGAGGAGATAAAGAAGGAGATCTGTTTTGCAAGAGAATTGTCAAGTACTTATTCTACTTTAAAAATTGGCGTTGAGGGTTGCAGAACCTTGGAGAATTACAGCAAATCAGATATAGAGTATTTTGCAAAAACAGCGGATAACTTAATTAATTCAGAAGATTTCAAGAGCAGAATGTCTGAGCTTGCTGATGAAAAAGCATCTTTGGATACGAGCAGTCTTTTTGTCCTTGAAGAAAAAATTGAGGAGAAAAAATCACAGCTTGCTGAATCGGGAAGAAAAAAGGATAAGCTCCAAGAAGAAAGCGGAAAGGTTGAAGAACAGATTCGCAGCATAAATGAAGAAAAAATACCGCAGAAAAGCTGTTTACTGAAAGAAAAGCAGATAGTGTTGGAAAACGAATTTGACTCCGATTGGATTGAAAATACAGGCAAGTTACGCTATATGCAGGAGCTTTCAAAAAGAGTAACCGCTGAAAATATTAAAGAAGCTTTTCCAAGAGAACTCAGTAAAGCGAAGAATGCTATAGATAAATTCGAAAAACATCTTACAGAACTGCGTTCTCAGTATAACCGTGATTTCAAAATGGGTTATGATGTGAATTCCTGCGATAATGCTGAATTTGATAATGCATTAAAAGAAATAAACGAAAATGAACTTCCGAATTATCTTGCACGTATTGATGATACAAAGAAAAAGGCAATGGAAGAATTTCAGGAAGATTTTCTCAGCAAGCTGAGTGATAACATTCGTTCTGTAAAACGTGAAATTACGGAGTTGAACAGAGCGATTTCATCAGCTTCATTCGGTGAGGATACATATAGTTTCAGGGTTGAGCCAAACAAAGAATACGAAAGATATTATAAGATGATAAACGATGATATGCTGTTGATTGGCGGATATAATTTAATGTCGAATCAGTTTAATTTAAAATACAAAAACGAAATTGAGGACTTGTTTTTAATTATAACCGGCGAAGGCAACACGTCGCTCGAGCAAAGCGATTATGAAAATCGTATAAGAACTTTTACAGATTACAGAACTTATCTTACCTTTGATATTGAAGTTACAAATCAGGCAGGAGAAGTACAGCGGCTGTCAAAAACCATAGGCAAAAAGTCAGGCGGTGAAACACAAACACCATTCTACATTGCTGTACTGGCTTCGTTTGCTCAGCTTTACAGAATTGGCAGAGATAACAAGGCGAACACTGCGAGAATCATTATTTTTGATGAAGCATTCTCAAAAATGGATGGGGAGAGAATTGAAAAAAGCATCGGTCTTCTCAGAAAACTTAATTTTCAGGTTATTCTTTCAACACCTACGGAAAAAGCAGGTGATATTGCACCGTTGGTTGACAGAGTTCTGTTGGTGCTCAGGAAAGGCACAAATTCACGCATAACTTATTTTGATAAGGATAGAATAGGAGAACTGAATGATGAATGATAAATGGTGTAATCTGATATTAAACAGAATGATAGATAAGTATGAGCGAACCACTGCGTATGCAAATGGAGAAGTGCCGAAAAATAGGATTATTCTTAATTTTTACGGTAAGAATAAGTCTGATTTTCCCGAGTATGATATCGAGGAATATAATATAAGAACGACAATCAATAAGACAGTTTGCAGTCTTTCGGAAAACGAGTATGTTTTTTGTGAGTGGATGAAGGGACAGAATAATCACATACTTTCAAGAATTTGGCTGAATTTTGAAAAATCAGACGAGATATATAGGATTTTGAACAGAAAATCGAAAAGAGATGTGATTCTGTCTGTAGAAGGAGAATTATCTGATGAGATTAAAAAAGTAAACACAGATTGGATTGTTCAGTTTTACAGCGATATGTTGGAATATATGAAATCGCATATGAAATTCGGTAATCTGTTATCTAAGGAAAAATCCCAAAGAGATGATATTTATAAGCTCCTATTTTTCATTGACAGAAATAACGATTCGGCTTTGAAAGAAAGGGTGTTTTCGGAAAAATGTTTTGGTGATTCTAAATATTTTGAAAACAACGTCAAGTCCGTTTTACTCTCAATTTTAAGAAGATATAATAGTTCTGATTTAAACGATAACGAGCTTTTGCAGATTGTCGGAATTGCTAAATATCCTGAACAGCTTGAAATGTGCGGAAAGATAATTATTAATTCAAGCAATATGGGCGTGATGAAAAAAGGTTTTTGCATTTATTCGGGTGAGGTTGATGAAATGAGCTTGTCAATAGACAGGTCGGTTTCAAAAATAATTACTATTGAAAACAGGGCTAATTATTTTTCATACCTTGAAAGTATGAAAAGGTCTGATGAAATAGTTATTTTCCACGGCGGTCAGTACAGTCCGGCAAAGAAAAAATTATTTGAGTCAATTTCAAAAACAATGCCTGAAGCTTGTAAATGGTATCATTGGGGTGATATTGATTTTGGCGGTTTTAGTATGCTTTTGCGTTTAAGAAAAGAAATCTGCTCGTCAATAATTCCCTATAGAATGAGCAAGAGTGAACTAGAGAATTATGAAAACTACACCCGGACTTTCAGTAATGAATATGCCGAAAAATTAATGAAATTATCTGAAGAATCACGGCTTGAAGATTGTCGTGAGTGTTTGAATTATATGATAAAACATAAAATAAAACTGGAACAGGAGGCAATGCTTACATAGTATAACAAAATATTTATTTGTTCAGGTGTACAATCATAAATAGAGGTGATTGTATGAATAATGAGGAATTTTTGGAGCTGATTCAACCCCAAGGATGGTCAAATTCAGCCTGTTTAGGATATGCAATTCTTGCGTGCAGGAATCTTGGCTTTACCGGATGTGAAATTACTGATTTCATTGATATGCTGAATTCGACATTTGGAAATTATTCAATTGAAGAGGCAGAAAAAGTATATTTGAATTTTTAAAATATAATTAATTCTGCGTTTGACTTTAATATAAATCTATTTCAAAACTTGAAAAAATTACAAATAATATTTTGACAATTGAAGTGAACAATACTATTGCGGCAACAAATTGAGAAGTCAGACAGCCGCTTGAAATATAAAGATAAATTTAGAAGTTTTGAAAAAAGGAGAAAACAAATTATGTCAAGTAATAAGAATCAGCTTAACGTGCCTCAGGCAAAGGAAGCAATGGAGCGTTTCAAGATGGAATGCGCAAACGAAGTAGGCGTGAACCTCAAGCAGGGCTATAACGGCGACATTTCTGCAAGAGAAGCAGGCTCCGTAGGCGGACAGATGGTTAAAAAGATGTTACCCGTACGAAATAAGTCTTACATACGCAACAACCGCAATGCACAGGGACACCGTCAGGAGGTTACATATCGGATAAGAGTAACCTACTGAAAACGGCTTGTCTATCGTATTTTTAAGGCTTAATTAAATAATAAACACCACTTCCCGAAAGGCAGAAATCACCTTCAGCCTTTCGGGGATATTTCTTTAAATTCTGACACCAATAATAATTATATGATGATACAACTGCGAAGTCCGAAAAAATCAATGCGATTTTGCAGGTGTATTGCTTAACCTGAAAGGATATGTAAAGTAGGAAGTTGCACGATTGAGATGTTTATAAAACAATACTTTACATCTATAAGTATGATAGAATCAAGTACCACCCTACAAGTTACCCCACAAGATACCCTACAAGTAGATATCAAAAATATGTGACTAAAAACAGAATGAGCCATCCCCGAAAAAACAGACAAAATATTGAGAAAAGAAACGGAATGAAAT
>JBJEOX010000377.1:0-5550 GCA_051880935.1 Ruminococcus sp. | reverse complement strand
GCAAGGCGCTTACCGCCGTGTTGCTGGTGCTGATCGTGCCCATGGCCATTTGCAGGTGGAACAAACTGCCGTCCTTTACGGGATATCAGACAAACAATCCAAACAATGTTAAAATTCAGATGGCTGCGATTTTTGCCGCTTTGCGTTCGTGGAAAATCATCTATAACAATCCGCCTGCAAGCTATGAAACTATCGGTCAGCGTGTCAGACTTCCGCACAAGGTGCTTGAGGAAAAGCAGGGCACCTGTCTTGACCTTTCGGTACTTTATGCAGCCTGCCTTGAGGCGGCTGGACTTTTCCCCTTGCTTGTTTTTATAAAAGGTCACGCTTTCTGCGGTTGCTGGCTTGAACAGCAGACCTTCAGCGACTGCGCAGTCGACGACGTTTCTGCAATTGAAAAGCGGATTGTTGCGGGCAATGAGGAAATACTGCTTGTGGAGTGCACAAATTTTACCTGCGGAAATAACGTTGATTTTGAGCGTGCAATCAAGCACGGCAACGACCACCTTAACCAACCGACTGATTTTCAGTATGTTGTTGATATTCAGCGTTCAAGAGGCAGCGGAATTCGTCCGATTCCCGTAAAAATCAATCAGGCTTTTTCGGGCTTCACTTCTACAGATGAAAGCACAAGCAACGACGATAATATAAACGCACCTAAGGAGCTCAATATCTCTGACATAGGCAAAATTGAATACAGCGACATCAATCTTTCACGTGTGCAAATCTGGGAAAGAAAGCTGCTTGATTTCAGCCTGAGGAACACTCTGCTCAATTTCAGAGCAACAAAGAACACATTGCAGCTTATGACTTCCGACCTTGCCGAGCTTGAGGACAGGCTTTCCGACAACGTTGACTTCAGGATAATGGAAGTACCCTCGGAGTGGAGCGTGTCGGTCAGGGACGCTAAAATGTATGAAATTGAAAACGAGCGTGACCTGATTGAAAATATTGCCTCACAGGAATTTAAAAGCAACCGAATCAGAACCTTTCTTCCTCCCGAAGAGCTTGACAGAAATCTGAAAAATCTGTACAGAGGTGCAAAGGTAAGCATTGAAGAAAACGGTACAAACACGCTGTTTCTAGCACTGGGATTTTTGCGCTGGTTTGAAAGCGACCTTTCCGAAAAGGCAAGGTATGCGCCAATCGTTCTGATTCCCGTTGACATTGTAAAAAGCTCACGCAACAAGGGTTATATAATACGAAGCCGTCAGGAAGAAGCTCAGATAAATATTACGCTTATCGAATATCTGCGTCAGATTTTCGGCTTGAAAATCCCGAATCTCGACCCTCTGCCGCTTGATGAGCACGGCACAAATCTTCCGCTTGTTTTCAACACCATACGCAACGCCGTTATGGACAAAAAGAGGTGGAATATAGAAAACCTTGCGTTTCTGGGCTTGTTCTCGTTCGGTCAGTTCGTTATGTGGAACGATTTGCACAACCGTTCGGAGGAATTAAAGTCAAACAAGGTTGTATCAAGCCTGATTGACAAAAAGCTAAGCTGGACTGCTGAGCCGTCCGACGTAACGATTGACAATCTTGACAGTATGCTTTCACCCGACCGGATGGCTGTTCCGCTGAGCGCAGACTCTTCGCAGATGCTTGCAATTTACTCAGCCGCAACAAACAACAGCTTTGTTCTGCACGGACCGCCCGGAACGGGAAAATCGCAGACGATTACAAATATGATTGCAAACGCCTTGTATCAGGGCAAGTCCGTTCTGTTTGTCGCAGAAAAAATGGCGGCTCTAAACGTTGTGCAGAAACGACTTGCGTCTATCGGACTTGACCCGTTCTGCCTTGAGCTACATTCAAACAAGACCAACAAGAGCAGTGTTCTGTCACAGCTTAACAAGTCGCTTGAGGTCGGAAGAATCAAATCGCCCGACGATTATAAAGCCACAGCCGAACGACTGCACTCAATGAGGACAGAGCTCAACTGCATAATTGAGGGACTGCACTGCAAACGCAGATTCGGAAAATCTGTTTATGAAGCTGTTGAAATTTTCGAATCGGAAAAAGAGCATAAAAATGAAATTGTATTCAGTCAGGAATTTCTTTTGAACGCAGACGAAAAGCACATTGAGGAATGGACTGACCTGATTAGAAAATACGTTGTAGAGCTGAAAAGCACAGCAAACTTTGTCGACCACCCTCTTAAAAGCATAAGCCTTACCGAATATTCAATTGAGCTGCGTGAAAGCATCAGGCAAAGTCTTAACGAGCTTATCGCAGGCTTGTCCTCTGCTAAAAATGCGTTTGACCTTTTAGCAGAGAATACGGGAATTAAAAATAAATCGGACATTAACACTGTTCAGAAAATCTTAAAAATCAACGAGCTTATGCTCGACAATACAGCGATAATTCCCGAGCTGTTAAGGTCGGAATGCTTTGATAATACGACATCATCACTCAAAGCATTTTGCTCTGACGGAATTAAATATTCGCAGATTTACAAGGAAATTTCCGATAATTTTGACCTGAGAATACTTGATTATGACGTTGACAGAGCCGTTTTACAGTGGAGAGAGGCTCTTGTAAGCTGGTTCTTGCCGAAGATAATCAAAAAGTCAAAGCTTAAAAAGGAACTAAAGCTTTACTGCAAAAATCCCGATACAATCAACGATACGACTATCACTCAGATTTACGACAGGCTGACGGAATTAAAATCGCTGAAAGCAAAAATTGAGTCTGCAAGAATTTTTAATTCTCCAACAGAAATAATAAACGGTATTCAGACAGACTGGAATAATCTTAATTCTTCCATAGAAAAAACTATTGAGCTGCACAACGCAGTTTCTGACTTTGCACCGAACGAAAAAACTCTGATTATCAATTCACTGCAAAACTCAGTTTTCAATCCGGACATAAAATCAAAATGTGAAATTCTGAGAAAATATATCGAAAAATGGACTTCATTTTGCAATCTGTGTAAGTTAAACAAGTCGGTTGAAAACAGCGAAAACCGGCTTGCTGACTTAAACGCTTTTCTGGCAAAGCTGAGTGATAATATCAATGAGCTCGGTCAGTGGACGTCGCTTAACAGAATCACTGAGGAGCTTATTTCAAACGGACTTGAAAACGTTACACAAGCCGTAATGCAGGGCACTGTATCACCTGAGCAGGTTGAAAATTCATTTAACTGCAACCTCTATTATGCGCTTATCTTAACAGAGCTCAACAGCGACGAACGCTTAAAGACATTCAGAGGCAATCAGTATGAGGAGCTTATAGCGCAATACCATAAGCTTATCGACAAATTCCGCTCACTTACAATTCAGGAGCTTGTTGCAAAGCTGTCTGCCGAAATTCCCGTAAGCGGAAAAATCAGCTCGTCATCTTCGGAAATCGGAATTCTGAAAAGGGCAATCAAGAGCAACGGCAGAATGATGTCAATCAGAAAGCTGTTCAACGAAACTCCGAATCTGCTCAGACGGCTCTGTCCCTGTATGCTGATGAGTCCGATTTCCGTTGCGCAATACATAGACCCGTCTTTCCCGAAATTTGACCTTGTAATATTCGACGAAGCCTCGCAGATTCCGACGTGTGAAGCGGTGGGCACAATTGCAAGAGGTGAAAACGTTGTAGTGGTAGGCGACCCCAAGCAGTTACCGCCGACGAGCTTTTTTACATCAAACAGAATTGACGAGGATAATATCGAAAACGAGGACCTTGAAAGCCTGCTTGACGACTGTCTGGCTGTTTCTATGCCTCAGGAGCACCTTAAGTGGCACTACCGTTCAAGGCACGAAAGCCTTATTGCCTACAGTAATATGCAGTACTACGACAACAAACTCTACACTTTCCCCTCACCCAACGACCTTGTTTCGGAAGTAAGCCTTGTTCATATTGACGGCTATTACGACAAGGGCAGAACAAAGCAGAACAAAGCCGAGGCTGTTGCAGTGGTAAATGAAATTATCCGCAGGCTGAAAGACGAAAATCTCAAAAACAACAGCATTGGCGTTGTTACATTCAGCGCAGTTCAGCAAAATCTTATTGACGATATGCTTTCGGAAGAGTTTGCAAAATATCCCGAGCTTGAAGAAGATAACAAAAACTCTGCGGAGCCTTTGTTTATCAAAAACCTTGAAAATGTTCAGGGTGACGAGAGGGACGTTATTCTCTTCTCTGTCGGCTACGGTCCCGACAAAGAAGGCAAGGTTTCAATGAATTTCGGACCTCTTAACCGTGACGGCGGCTGGAGAAGACTTAACGTTGCAATTTCAAGAGCGAGAAAGTCAATGATTGTTTATTCAACGATAACGCCTGAGCAAATCGACCTGTCACGCACACGCTCCGACGGTGTTGCAGGACTTAAGGGATTCCTTGAATTTGCAGGCAAGGGTAAAAATATTATTACTCAAAAAGCAAACAGCGAACCAAAGGAAAAGGACGCTCTTATTGAAGAAATTTCAAAGGAAATTGAAAAGCTCGGATATGAAGTCAAGCGCAACATAGGATATTCGGAATACAAAATGGATATCGGCGTTGTAAATCCGCAGAACAATCAGACTTATGTTCTCGGAATTCTGCTTGACGGCAAGAACTGCAAAAACTCCGCTACCGCCAAGGACAGATTTGTTCTACAGCCCGACATACTCACGGGACTCGGCTGGAACATTATGCGTGTGTGGACGCTTGATTGGCTTGACAATCCTCAGAGGGTTATTGACAGCATAGCAGGAGAAATTAAAAACGCCGTTGAAAACAGTGAAAAAAACAAAGCGGCAACAACTACAGTCAAGGTTAAACCCGACGTTGTAAAATTTGAAAAGCTTGATATGACGTCACCTGAAAATTCTGTTTCAAGAAGGCGCAGTTATCAGTCGTTCAGCGTTAAGCCGTGCGGCACTGCCGAGAATTTTTACGAGCCGAAATCAAGAAACAGGATACGCAGTCTTATGATGAATATAATTAAAACAGAGGCTCCCGTCAGCAGAAAAGCACTGTTCAAAAAGGTTTTATCAGCCTGGGGAATCACCCGTTCGGGCAACAAGGTTGAGTCAATTCTCGACACTGTAATAACCTTTGTTGATAAAGCCGAAACAGTCGATAACGGTAACATTTTTTACTGGAATATGAATCAGACTCCTGCTGAATACTCCGTTTACCGAGTCGATGACCAAAGCGACTGTAAGATAAGCATTGACGATATTTCTTCGTATGAAATCCTCAACGCAGTGATTGAGGTGCTCAGTGAGCAGATAAGTCTGCACACAGACGACCTTGTCAAGGAAACAGCAAAAAAACTCGGCTATTCAAGGACAGGCACGCTTATTGACTCCACAATAAGGAATGCCGTTATGCTCGGTCAGCAGAACAATATTCTTAAAATAAGTGACGGCAAGGCATCGCTTTGCTGAAAAACTTACAGCAAAACAGACAGAAACACCGCATTTAATGTGTTTCTGTCTGTTTTTGATATGCTGTTAATCTGAAATTTTTTCTGTTCTCATTTCATTACTAAAATGATTATCCTTGCCCGCTGTTAAGCTTTTCAACAACTGCAATATTACTATCAGAACTGCTCCAATCAAAAGTTTT
>JBJEOX010000376.1:0-5606 GCA_051880935.1 Ruminococcus sp. | reverse complement strand
AGCAATACAGTACCTGTCTTGCCCTCTGACTTTTCAGCCTTCTCATAGTAAGCTCTGAACTGCTTCTCCATGATACCGTAAATAAACTTTACCTTCTGCTTCTCAGTCAGCTGCATGCTGTATTCGCTCTTTTTTCTTCTCATCTTACCGCCGGGGTTTCTGTTGGAAGTTTTCTTTGAGTAACCCATAACTGCGGGAGAAATGCCGAGAGCTCTGCAACGCTTAGCGATAGGCTGCATATTTTTAGCCATTGAAATATCCTCCTTTAATAATACTATACACGTCTTCTCTTTGGAGGACGGCATCCGTTGTGAGGAATCGGAGTAACGTCTTTAATCATAGTTACTTCAAGACCTGCTGTCTGCAATGCACGGATTGCAGCTTCTCTGCCCTGTCCCGGTCCTTTTACATAAACCTCGACGTATTTCATACCATGTTCCATTGCTGCCTTTGCAGCTGTTTCAGCTGCTGACTGAGCGGCAAACGGAGTTGACTTCTTAGAGCCTCTGAAACCGAGCTCGCCTGCGCTTGCCCAAGAAACAGCATTGCCCTGTGTATCGGAAATAGTAACAATTGTATTGTTAAATGTTGACTGGATATGCGCTGCGCCTTTTTCAATGTTCTTGCGCTCACGGCGACGGCGAATAACCTTCTTACCACCCTTTGGTGCTGCCATAGTCCTTTGCCCTCCTTACTTCTTCTTATTAGCCATTGTCTTACGGGGACCCTTACGAGTACGAGCGTTAGTCTTTGAACGCTGACCTCTTACGGGAAGACCCTTTCTGTGACGAACGCCACGGTAACAGCCAATATCAATAAGTCTTTTGATATCATAAGCGATGTCACGGCGAAGGTCACCTTCAACGCGGCAGTTGTTCTCAATGTATTCTCTGAGCTTTGCAATATCCTCTTCAGTTAAATCTCTGACACGAGTGTCGGGATTAACACCTGTTGCAGCAATAATGTCGTCTGCAGTCTTACGGCCGATACCGTAGATATAAGTTAAACCGATTTCAACTCTTTTATCTCTTGGTAAGTCAACACCTGCTATACGAGCCATTCAGTTGCACCTCCATATAAATTTAAAAATTAATAGTTGTTTTTAAGGTAATTAACCCTGACGCTGTTTGTGCTTGGGGTTTTCGCAGATTACTAAAATCTTACCTTTTCTCTTGATAACTTTGCACTTATCGCACATCTTCTTTACTGAAGGTCTGACTTTCATTTATAATCATTCCTTTCTGAAAATCGTGTTACTTCGTTTCCCTGACTTATTTTGAACGCCAGGTGATTCTTCCTCTGGTCAGGTCGTATGGAGACATCTCCACAGTAACCTTGTCGCCCGGCAAAATGCGAATGAAGTTCATTCTGAGTTTGCCTGAAATAACAGCTAAGATCACGTGACCGTTCTGAAGCTCAACCTTGAACTGCGCATTGGGCAGAGCCTCTTTAACAATACCTTCTATTTCAATTACATCCTGTTTAGACATACCGTTAACCTCCGTTTTTAAAATCGTTCAGAATTCTTTTTATCTGCGGATTGGTTTCGATTGAACCCTCGTAAACCTTGTTTGCAGGCGCAAGATGAATAAGCTTTTTCTTTTTCGGTTTCTCAAGCTTTCGTGTCCTGCCGTCTGCGATATACGCATAGCCGGACTCAACGCCGAGAACAACAAAGAAGTTATCTTTTTCTCTGCCTGCCTTTGCCCTGACAATACTTCCTCTGACTATGCTCATAAGTCACCTTAATCAATCAGAGTCATAATTTTCGGACCGTCGGGAGTTATTGCGATTGTATGCTCAAAGTGAGCGGCAAGCTTGCCGTCCTTTGTGACGGTAGTCCACTCGTCGTCGAGCACCTCAACCTCATACGTTCCCTGGGTTATCATAGGTTCAATGGCAATTGTCATACCCGGAATAAGGCGAACGCCCCGTCCCGGAGTACCGTAATTGGGTACGCTTGGGTCTTCGTGTAATTTCGCACCTACGCCGTGGCCGACAAAATCTCGTACCACCGAGTAACTGCGAGCTTCGACATACTGCTGAACAGCACTGCCTATGTCACCTACACGGTTACCGGCAAGAGCCTTGTTAATTCCCTCATAAAGGCTCTCCTTTGTGGCGTCAAGCAAAGCCTGCGCTTCTGCGCTGATTTTGCCGCAGGGGAAAGTGTAGGCGTTGTCGCCGTGAAATCCCTCATAATAAGCACCGACATCGACGCTTACTATGTCGCCCTCTTTAAGGATCTGTTTCTTACTTGGTATGCCATGGATAACCACGTTGTTTACGGAAATGCACGCACTCGCAGGAAATCCGCCATAACCGAGAAACGAGGGAGTTGCTCCCTGTTTCTCGATATATTTACGGACAATTGTATCTATTTCATAAGTAGTTACACCGGGCTTTACAGCCTCTCCCGCAACACGGAGTGCCTCGGCAGAAATTCTGCATGCGTCTTTCATTTTAGAAAGTTCCCGTGCTGTTTTGATAACTACCATACTTTTACGCCTCGATTGCCTTGAGGATGAGCGCAGTAGTATCTTCTACGCTGTCCTGTCCTTCAACGTTAACGAGCTTACCCTGCTTCTTGTAATAATCAACAAGGGGCTCAGTTTCCTTGTGGTAAACATCAAGACGAGCAAGTACGGTGTCGGGGTGGTCGTCCTTGCGCTGAACAAGGGTGCCGCCGCAATCGTCGCAAACCCCATCCTTCTTGGGCTTTAAGTTCACAAGATGATAAGGTCTGCCGCAATTTTCGCAGACACGGCGTCCGGACATACGGTTGATGATTCTCTCATCAGCAACGTCAATATTGATAACGTACTGAATCTCAACACCCATATTGTCAAGAGCCTCAGCCTGAGGAATAGTTCTTGGGAAGCCGTCAAGAATGAAACCCTTCTTGCAGTCGTCCTCGGAAAGTCTTTCTTTAACAATTCCGATAACTACCTCATCGGGAACAAGCTTGCCTTCGTCCATAAAGGACTTAGCCTTAAGACCCATCTCAGTGCCGTTTTTCAGCGCCTCACGAATCATGTTTCCGGTTGAAATTGTGGGAATACCAAAGTGCTCGCAAAGTACAGCAGCCTGTGTGCCTTTACCTGCACCCGGAGCGCCTAACATGATAATGTTCATTTTATTATACTCCTTTTTCAGTAATTAGTCAAGAAAACCTTTGTAGTGACGCATCATCATCTGTGATTCGAGCTGTTTTACTGTTTCAAGTGCAACACCAACGATAATGATGATTGATGTACCGCCGATAGCCATATTGCCCATACCTGTTGCAGCACCGTAGATGTGCGGGAGCAAAGCGATGAAAGCAAGGAAGAGTGCGCCGATAAGTGTAATTCTTGACAGAATGTTTCTGATGTATTCAGCAGTCGGAGCACCGGGACGGATACCGGGAACGGTACCGTTGTTTGCCTTTAGGTTGTTTGCCATTTCAACAGGATTGTACTGAATGGTTGTATAGAAATAAGCGAACATAATGATAAGAATAAAATACAATACCATATACAACCAGCCGTTTGTGCTGAAGGCTTCGAAGAAAGCACCCCAGAAACCGTCCTTAATCTGAAGGAAGAGGTTGATTGTACCGGGAATTGAAAGAATTGAGCTTGCAAAAATGATGGGGAGAACGCCGCCGAGAGCAACCTTGATGGGAAGGTGGCTTGACTGTCCGCCGTACATCTTTCTGCCTACAACACGCTTTGCGTACTGAATCGGAATTCTTCTTTCGCTGTCCTGCATAAAGGTAATAACCCAGATAACAGCAACAAAGATGAGAACCCAGAGAGGAACGAGGAAATAGAACTGTGTAGCGCCCTCAGAACCGAGGTTCCAATACTGCATAAGAGTGTTGATTGTTGAGGGGAGCTGTGCAACGATACCTGCGAAAAGGAGAATAGAAATACCGTTTCCGATACCGTTCTTGTTAATCTGCTCGCCCAGCCACATCATAAGAGCCGTACCTGCTGTGAACACGAGCACGATTACAACTGCTGAGAACCACATATCGAAGCCCTCGTTGTAGATTGTGATGTGCTTACCGCTTTCGGTAATTGTGTTCTTGAGGTAGAAGTAGTATGCAGTACCCTGAATAAGACCAAGACCGACTGTTACGTAACGGGTGATGGTACCGATTTTACGTCTGCCTGCCTCGCCCTCCTTAGCCATTCTCTCAAGTGGAGGAATAGCAACGCAGAGGAGCTGCATAATAATCGAGCTGTTGATGTAAGGAGTGATACCCATAGCAAACAATGTTGCGTTTGCAAACGCACCACCCGAAAGTGTGTTGAGATAAGCCAGCATATTTGTGCTGGAATCAGGATTGTCTGTAATCAGCTTCATTGCTTCTGCAAGAGCTGTTGTGTCCAGAAACGGAACGGGGATAACCGAACCGATTCTGAATACTACGATAATTAAAAGTGTAAATAAGATTTTTCTTCTTAAGTCAGGAATTGACCAAGCGTTTCTTATTGTTTTAAACACTTAAATCACCTCTGCCTTTCCGCCCGCAGCCTCAATAGCAGCTTTAGCTGATTCGGAAAAAGCAGAAACCTTAACAGTGAGTTTTTTCTCAAGCTTACCGTTGCCGAGTACCTTAACAGCGTCAAAGCCGTTCTTAACTACTCCTGCATTAACAAGAGCCTCGATGTCAACTGTTGCGCCGTCATCAAACTTTCTGTTTAAAGTGCTGAGGTTAATTGCAACTACGTTTTTAGCAAAGATGTTGTTAAAACCTCTTTTCGGAAGACGACGCTGCAAAGGCATCTGACCGCCTTCAAAACCCGGACGAACACCGCCGCCTGAACGAGCCTTCTGACCTTTGTGTCCCTTGCCGGCTGTCTTGCCCCAGCCTGAGCCGTGACCTCTGCCGATTCTCTTTGAGTCCTTCTTGGAGCCCTCAACCGGAGAAAGTTCATGTAACTTCATAAGTGCACCTCCTTGCTTACGCTTCAATAACCTCTACGAGGTGAATGATTTTTGCTACCTTACCTTTTGTCGAAGCGTTATCGGGCTGTGTTGTAACGTCGCCGATTTTCTTCAGACCTAAAGCGTGGGCTGTTGCAATCTGATCCTTCTTGGAGCCGATAAGGCTCTTAACCAACTTAATTGTCATAATCTGCAACCTCCCTATTATAAAATTTCCTTAACGGATTTACCGCGGATAGCGGCAACTTCGTCAGCAGTTCTGAGAGCTGCAAGACCTGCGAGTGTAGCTCTTACTACGTTGCAGGGGTTGTTTGAACGAAGAGCCTTTGTTCTGATGTCCTTGATGCCTACTGCTTCAACAACGGCACGAACAGGACCGCCTGCGATAACACCGGTACCGGGAGCAGCGGGCTTCATAAGAACTCTGCCTGCACCGAACTCGCCGATGATTTCGTGAGGAATTGTTGTTCCTCTGAGTGAAACCTTCATAAGGTTTTTCTTAGCATCCTCAATACCCTTGCGGATAGCGTCGGGTACTTCGCCTGCCTTACCGATACCGAAACCAACTGTTCCGTTACCGTCGCCTACAACTACTAAAGCTGCAAACTTGAATATACGACCGCCCTTAACCGTCTTTGATACACGGTTAATAGTAACGACTCTTTCTT
>JBJEOX010000375.1:0-5656 GCA_051880935.1 Ruminococcus sp. | reverse complement strand
TAATTCATAATTCTAATTTAGAATTATTATTTTATTTAATCAGTGTTTCCTTAGAATATAACCGTGATGCTGAACTTAATGAAAATAAAGACGCTTCGCTTTCTAAACGACACGAAATTGAAGAAAAGTGGGGCGGATATATTGAAGAAGCTAACGAAAAGCATAATAAAAAAATAACAGAGCTTAATGAAGATTTTACAGACAGCTTTTCAGAAGAACAGCAAAAGCAACTCGGAACTTGGCTTGCTATGGTGTCACAAACAGAACTCTACGGAGGGAAAATATCTGAAAGCGATAAAAAATTAGTTACTGATTCGCTTGGGCACTTAGGCTTACTGCCGGAAGAAAGTCGGTTGATTATAGAAGATACAATGCAAGGTATGCTTAATGCTATTGATGAAAAATCACCTGAATTATATGCGAAAACATCTAATATGGCAGGTACGATTCTTTCAATTCTTCGCAGTGTTTTTGATACTCACTCACCTTCGAAAAAAACAAAGAAAATTTTCAATGATGTAATTGAGGGTGGCGAAGTTGGTGTTGATGACGAAGCTCCGAAGCTGTACAAGCAGGCTGATGACGTTGCATCCACGTTCACAAAGCGTATGCAGGCAGGAGTTTCTGCCGACGGTCTTGTATCAAAAATGAAAGCTGCTGTTTCTGCAGGTCGTGCTTTCGTAGCTCAGAAGCTGACTGCAAACGTTGTGCACGAGGTCGAACTGCATAATGATGATAACGGTAAAAAATACTTCTTCAAGGGTGACATTGTAACTCACATTGGTATTGACGGCAGAGAGTTTGCCGTAGTGACTGCGCCGTATATGTCAGAAGAATTAGCTTGGGAGGGAAAATAATGTTTGCAGAAATGTTAATTAACGGAGTTGATATTAATGTATATAACGCACGCTTGCAGACCTATTCTGTAAGCGGAACATCATTAGCAAATAACCTTTCAACGGTTAATACTTTGCTCCGTATGCCCTCTCTGTTCTCTACAACGCTTGGAACTCGGACGTTGACGATAACCTTAACTTTCAAACCGTCCCGACACGGCTCTGACAGCCGAGGTATGAGCGTTGCAGAAAAATTAGCAACCGCAGCGGAAAATATTACACGGTTCGAAGCTGAAATCGTCGGAAAAACTGTAGAGATAACGCTTCCTGACGGATATATCTACACAGCACTTGCAACGACCTTGCCTGCGGCAACGTTCGACAGCTCGGGCGAGCACGATGTAACCTATACATTTTCAGCAATACGCCACTCTGTACAGGACGTTAAGGAAGTAGAGCCGAACGGAAAAGTATTCTGCAAATCTACAACGAAAACACCTGTTAAATTTGTTGTTAATGTTCCGACGGCGACAGAATCAATAACAGTTTTCGGAATCACCGTAAATAATATTACTGCAAATGCAGAGATAGTTATTGACGGCATTGACGGTGTTGTTACGATGAACGGAGCTAACAAGCTGCTTGACACCGACTTGGTAGACTTTCCGTATCTCAATCCCGGCTACAATGTTATTTCCTGCTTTGAAACGTCAGCTTCAATAAAGGTGATTTATACACCTGTTTATGTGTAATTTAAGGGGTGTTTAAATGGTATTAAAAATCTTTTATAACAACGCAGTTTTCCTGTATAAGGACATTGATAAAACGTTCTTCAGAACACGCTCCTACGGCGGTATGATGTACCTTCAATTCGATATTTCGCCCGAACACGAATTGTACAAGTACATAGCCGAGGAAACGGAGCTTGAATATGACGGTCAGCGTTATGTAGTCAAGGGTATAAACGAACGCAAGACAGCAACTACAATTAATGCGGAGCTTGACCTGTCAGGGCTGGATTCCAAAGACTACACTAATTTCACCAGAAATACAGAAAGCTTTTACAATGTCAGCCGGGATATTCTTGACGGAACAGGCTGGACGATTATTGATGCAGAGCTTGTCAGCAAGCGAACGTCCTTAGATGTAAAGGACGTTACGACACGTGACATACTGGAGCATTGCACAAATTCAACTGCTTACAACACCTGCTACAGATTTGATACGATAAACAAGAAAATTTATTGTATCAAACCTCAGAATAACACAACGCCCACAGGTACATACTTCACCGATGAGCTGAACTTAACCGATATGACGTTCAAAGGCAGTTCCTCAGGACTTGTTACAAAGCTATACGCTTTCGGCAAGGACGGACTTGATATATCAAGTGTCAACGGCGGAAAACGCTACATTGAAAATCACACCTACACAGATAAGGTGATTGTTGCAATCTGGCGTGACGACCGTTACACAGACCCTCAATCTTTGTTTGATGATGCGGTTGTAAAGCTTGCCTCCCTTGCTGTTCCCGAAAGGTCATATACTGCAAAGGTGATTGACCTTGCAAAATTATTTCCGGAACTATATGACGAAATCCTGAATTATGATTTATATGATGTGGTTACGCTGATTGACCGCAAGCGTAAAACTCGCATTAATCACCGAATCGTTGAAGTCAGGGAATATCCTGCTGACTATACGCTGAACACAGTTGCAATGTCAACCGTTGCAGGAAAAGTAAGCGGAAAGATTTCAACGCTTGAAAGCAAGATTACAACGCTTAATGCCGAACAGCTCCACGACAGAACAAAGGTTAATGAAATCAAGCAGGATTTAGACAGCACCGTTCTTCACGTTTCCGAATCATGGGCGAGTTCGGTAAATGAATCAATGTTTACTCAAACCTCAGAAGGCTTATATCTTGAGGTTGATAAAGTAGTCGGTACAAATCGTTGGAGCACACTTCTAAGGCAGTCTGCAACAGACATCAGAATTGCGTGGAACAATATTTCAAAGTACATTCAGTTTGAAAATGCTCAGATTAATATTTATAATTCCTCTGACGTTAAGCTGATGTCGCTTAATTCTTACGGACAGGATATATACGATTCCGAAGGAATAAAATTAATGTCGCTTAATTCCAATGGACAGGAATTTTTCTACAAAGAAAACAAGGTAGGATATATCGGAACGGGCTATTACAAAGACGATACCGGTAAACGTGACTTATCTTTTAACCTCGAAAATGATGCCGCCTTTATGACTTGGG
This sequence comes from Ruminococcus sp., assembly GCA_051880935.1. Taxonomy (GTDB): domain Bacteria; phylum Bacillota; class Clostridia; order Oscillospirales; family Acutalibacteraceae; genus Ruminococcoides. The sequence continues at coordinate 2,548 of JBJEOX010000375.1, read as the reverse complement.
CATATAGAGTTAATCAGACAGATACAGCTTATACTATGATGTTTTCATACTGTGCACAAAAAATCGACACTTTAGACGCAAATCAATTACATGCAGGATGTGATTTGAATTTACAAGGTCATTATTTACGCAATGCAGTATTAAAAGATTTTGGCTTCGAAGGCGGTTCAATAAACGGAACAATGTCAGGGAGATATATTACTTCGGTAAATAGTGACGGATCATTCTACCATAAAGAATTCAGTTTAACCTTTAAAAATGGTATTTTACAATCAGCAACTTGGTAAGGAGGCAAATATGGATTTTATAATAAACAAAAAAGAAATATCTGAAAATGACAAAGCTCGCCCTCCGGAACGCTCGGAGGAAGTGTTATCCGAAAGGAGTAATGATAATGGGCAATCAACCACCGCTTAGTATGGTTTTACAGTCAGCTCGAATGGAAATGCTCAGGGCGGCAAACTCAGTTATGCTGACTTACAAGTTGCCTCCGTGCCTTATGGATTGTGTTGTTTCAGCACTGATTGCAGACATCAGAGCGCAGGTATCTTCAGAACTTGTACGAGATATTCAAAATTCTGCAAAAGACGGTAAATCCGAATCAGAACTTGTGCGAAATATTCAAAATTCCGCAAAGGATGGTGAAACAGAAAATGAATGAGTTTGTTTATAAACTTACATTAGACCTCAACTGTGCAAAAACTCCTCCTGTTATATATTCGGGTCAGTTTGACAAAGGCAGAAAATTCGAGTTTTCAATTACTGCCAACGGCGAACCTTGTGATGTAACGGGATGTTCTGCTGTTCTCAAGGGTGTCCGTACTGACGGCTCGCATTTTGCCGTTGAATGTACTGTATCCGACGGTAAAATTATTAAAACTCTTGATGATACTACCTTGTCGGTCAGAGGTAAAACCGTAGCAAAGCTCATTATTTCCGATTCTTCAAAAAGCTATTCGACACAGATGTTTATTATTGATGTTGACAGCTCTTTGGACGGAGATATTACCGTTGCTGATGACTACTCAATACTCAACAGATTAATCGAACAGATTCACGCTCTGAACGAATCCGGAGCTATTATTATTGACGATACTATTAATGAGAATAGTAATAATGCTGTTGCAAATAAAGCGGTTGCAATTTCACTTGCAAATAAAGCCGACAACGCCACAACCCTTGAAGGCTACGGCATAAGTGACGGAGAAAACATTGGTAATAAAGCATCAACGGAATCTGATGTTACCAGTAAAACAAAATCATATCCGTCAATATCTTATCTGCTAAGATACTATTATAATTTTGAAGAAATAGACGATTTACTCGCAGAAAAAGCCGATGTTAAAACAACGTCGCAAGAAATAATTGATACTCTACCGCAATTTATGTCACTTGCAACCGTTGCGGCGACAAGAGCTATGTATGTTGACGGAAAGTATCTATACCACTGCGGTAATTCGAGTTACGCAGTATCAAAAAACGACATAGGCATTGAGGTTGCCCCGACACAAATTGGGAAAATAGGCGGTCACGCAAAAGTAGCTACCAGAGGTATAGCTGCAGGTAACGGCTATCTTTATGTGCCATACAGAGATAATATATCAGGTACAGGAACAACGCACGGTAGTGATGATGATGTCGGCGGTTATTTAGATATTATTAATTTAACTGATTTCACGTTGGCAAAAACAATTACATATACTCGTGAACCTTATGACCCCGGTGACGGCAAGGGTGTGAGATATTACGGTAAATCTCATAATGCGGCAACTTATGATGATAAACTTTTATGTGTAACGCAACAGCTCGGCGGTTGGCTTTTGTATGATATATCAGAAAATCCCGTTGTTGATGAAGAAAATCCATTATATAAGTGTGATAACAGAGCGCAGTCTACTATAGACAATACAGAATTTCAACAGCCTGCGTTTTACAGCGATGGCACAACAATTTATCTTGCAATTGCAGGGTATGATAAGGATTTGCTCAAAATTTACGACTTAACTACACCTAATGCTCCTGTCTGCGTCTACACAGGCGACTTACAAGAATTGTGGCAGCACGGCGATACTAAATATCTGCATACAATGGGATTAGTATGTAGGTATCCGTATATTTATTGCACTGTTGCGCCATATCCGGACAGTAAAGATAATATATATTTTCTACTGATTATATAAATACAATGCAAGGTGTAGCCGTTGTTAATGTAGCAGATATAAACAATGTAAAAGTTGAATTCTGTAAAATCCCTGACGAGAGCAGAACGATTAACAGTGGCGGCGAGCCGTCGCCTCAAAGCGTTGCTGTCACAAAAAATCATCTTGTTATGGATATGTTTGATAAAGGTGTATCGGTTTGGTCGTTAAAAAATCCTGCACAACCTGAATTCATAGGAAACCTCAACACAGGTGCAACTAAAGTATGCAGCGTTTTGGCGACTGAGGACGGCAGAACGTTTATTGGTACAGAATATCAGGGCGGCAACCTTACAATGTATCGTGGGGTGTAAGGAGGTGTAAGCAGTGGCAACAGAAATTATAGTATC
>JBJEOX010000374.1:0-5656 GCA_051880935.1 Ruminococcus sp. | reverse complement strand
TCTTGTTATGGTTCCCAACTGCGACAAGAATGTTCCCGGACTTCTTATGGCGGCGGCAAGACTTAACATTCCCTCAATCTTTGTCAGCGGCGGTCCTATGCTTGCAGGCAGAGTTGACGGAAAGAAAATCAGCTACTCCACTGTTTCCGAGGCTGTTTCACGCTTTAAGGTAGGCGAAATTGACGAGGAAAAGTTAAGCGAATACGAAAACAACGCCTGTCCGACCTGCGGCTCCTGCTCTGGTATGTTCACCGCTAACTCAATGAACTGCCTTACAGAAGTTATCGGTATGGGACTTAAGGGCAACGGCACTGTTCCTGCTGTTTACTCACAGCGCTTACAGCTTGCAAAGCACGCAGGTATGCAGATTATGGAGCTTGTTAAGAACAACATCCGTCCACGTGACATTATGACAGAGGAAGCATTCAAGAATGCTCTTACAGTCGATATGGCTCTCGGATGCTCAACAAACACAATGCTCCACCTCCCCGCAATCGCTCACGAGTGCGGAATTGACTTGCACCTTGACATCGCAAATGAAATCTCGGCAAAAACTCCCAACCTCTGCCACCTTGCACCCGCAGGCGAGCACTTTATTGAGGAGCTCAACGAAGCAGGCGGTATTTACGCAGTAATGCACGAGCTGACAAAGCTTGACCTTCTCAACACCTCACTTCTCACCTGCACAGGCAAGACAGTCGGTGAAAATATCGAGGGCTGCGAAATCAGAAACACAGAAATCATCAGAACAGTTGAAAATCCCTACAGCAAAACCGGCGGTATAGCAGTATTAAAGGGCAATCTTGCTCCCGACGGCTGTGTTGTCAAGAGAAGTGCAGTTGCAGAAGAAATGATGCACCACAAGGGCTTTGCAAGAGTATTTGACTGCGAGGAGGACGCACTCAACGCAATTTACGACGGCAAAATCAACGAGGGCGACGTTGTTGTTATCCGCTACGAAGGACCTAAGGGCGGTCCCGGAATGAGAGAAATGCTCAACCCGACCTCTGCAATTATGGGAAGCGGTCTTGGTAACTGCGTTGCGCTTATCACAGACGGACGTTTCTCGGGCGCTACAAGAGGTGCCGCAATCGGTCACGTTTCACCCGAGGCTGCTGTCGGCGGTCCTATCGCACTCATTGAGGAAGGCGACACAATCGAAATCGACATTCCTGCTAACACAATCAACGTGCTTGTTTCCGACGAAGAGCTTGCAAAGCGCAAGGCTGCGTGGACTCCCAGACAGCCGAGAATCACATCAGGCTATCTCTCACGTTATGCAAAGCTTGTTTCTTCGGGTGCACAGGGTGCAGTTCTCGATTAAACCGTAAATTTGCACAAAACAAAATGCGTAAATTTATGCTATTTACAGCAATAAATCCTTAAAAAAAGCAATATGCACAATTCACCCTCTGCTCTATTGGGCAAAGGGTGAATTTTTTTATTTTGCTCAATTTCGGTTGTTTATTTTATACAAATATGATATAATAATTTAGACTTAATTCATACAATTGTTGAAATTGATAAAATAACGTCGATTTTTAAATATTGTAACAACGAAAGGAGTTTTCATTTTTGAAACAATATGACGCTAAAAAAATATTAAATATTGCGCTCGCAGGACACAGCGGCTGCGGCAAAACCTCGGTCGCCGAGTCAATTCTCTATCTCTCAAAGGTAAGCGACCGCCTCGGCAAAATTGCAGACGGCAACACAATGCTCGACTTTGATGCAGAAGAAATCAAACGTCAGGCGTCGATTATGACGGCTGTTGCTCCCATAGAGTGGAAGAACACAAAGATTAATCTTATCGACACTCCCGGTCTGTTCGACTTTGCAGGCGGCGTTGCAGAGGGTATGCGTGCCGCTGACACTGCCCTGATTGTCGTTTCAGGCAAGGACGGCGTTAACGTCGGAACTGAAAAGGCTGTTGAAGCCGCTACAAAGGCAGGTCTTACAAAAGTGTTCTTTGTAAACGGTCTTTGCGACGAGGACGCTCGTTTCTACCGTGTATTTGAAAATCTCAAGGCTACGTTCGGTCCGTCCGTCTGCCCCGTTGTAGTGCCCTACATCGTTGACGGTCAGGCTAATACATACGTTAACCTCTTTGACTACAAGGCTTATGAATATGCAACCGACGGCTCTGTAAAGCCCACTGCACTCCCCGATATGGGAAGCAGACTTGAGGGACTTCGTGAAGCTATCAAGGAAGCCGTTGCAGAAACAAGCGAGGAACTGCTTGACAAGTTCATTATGGGTGAGGAATTCACGCCCGAAGAAATTATCCTCGGCGTAAGTCAGGGCGTTAAGGACGGCACAATCTGCCCCGTATTCTGCGGTGACGCTCACAACACCTTTGCTATTGACCAGCTTCTCAACAGCCTTACGTGGCTTGCTCCGTCAGCCGCTGACAAGGGCGACGAAATCGGCGTTGACGTGAACGGCGAGCCTGTTGAGGTTTCCGTAAATGAAAACGGCGCTGCTGCGGCTGTTGTTTTCAAGACTGTTGCCGACCCGTTTATCGGCAGACTTTCATACATCAAGGTTGTTTCGGGCAAAATTGCTCCCGACACACCTCTTATCAATATGCGCACAGGCTCACAGGAAAGAGTTACAAAGGTACTTTCAATGTGCGGCAAAAAGCAGATTGACGTGGATTACATCGGCGCAGGCGACATCGGTGCAATTCCAAAGCTTTCCTCAACTAAGACGGGCGACACGCTTTGCTCACCGCTCCGCAAGGTTGTGCTTGACGGAATCGACTACCCTGTTTCATCCTACACAATGGCTATTTATCCCGCCAAGAAAGGCGACGAGGATAAGGTGGCTCAGGCTCTTACAAAGCTTTGCGACGAAGACCCGACAATCAGGTTTGTTACAAACCACGAAACCCACGAAATGGTAATTTCGGGACTCGGCGAGCAACATCTTGACGTTGTAATTTCAAGGCTTAAATCGAAATATAATGTTGACGCTTCGCTTCAGAAGCCGAAGATTGCATACAGAGAAACAATCCGCAAAAAGGTATCTGCTCAGGGCAGATACAAGAAGCAGTCGGGCGGTCACGGACAGTTCGGCGACGTATGGATTGAATTTGAGCCGTTTGATACCGACGACCTCGTATTTGCAGAGCGTGTAGTCGGCGGTGCCGTTCCCAAGAACTTCTTCCCTGCCGTTGAAAAGGGACTTCGTGATTCAATCAAGAAGGGCGTGCTTGCAGGCTACCCGACAGTAGGCATCAAGGCTACGCTTTACGACGGCTCATATCACCCCGTTGACTCCTCTGAAATGTCGTTCAAGACTGCGGCAAGCCTTGCATACAAAAACGGCATTCCCAACGCTTCTCCTACTCTCCTTGAGCCTATCGGAAGTCTTAAGGCTTATGTTCCCGACGCAAATATGGGCGACGTAATGGGCGAGGTTAACAAGCGCAGAGGCAGAGTGCTCGGTATGTCGCCTGCCGAAAACGGAATGCAGGTTGTTGAGGCAGAAGTGCCGATGGCTGAAATGAGCGACTTCTCAACGTTCATCAGACAGATTACTCAGGGCAGAGGCTCGTTTGAGCTTTCATTTGCACGCTATGAGGACGCACCTGCAAACGTAGCGCAGAAAATTATTGAGAAAGCTAAGGCTGAAATGTCGGAATAAACAGATAATTTTTCAGGGACGGAGATTTTCCGTCCCTGTTTTTTTGGATATGTCAGTCATAAACCATAATTTAGCCGAGTGCCTCGGCACGCAAATTTTATAATTGTAGCGGCGAACTGTGTTCGCCATAATGTATAAATTGTTTCACAATTTATACATAGGGACGTCAGGGATGCCGTCCCCTACGGCTATACAGGAAACGTTTGTATTTAATTTCGTAGGGGACGGGTTCCTACACGTCCCGAAACGTCACCGATATATCAATTTAAAATTCGGGCAACCGGTTTATCCAACCAATCCGATTCTTCCACTCGATTTGACAGCGGTGGCACACCGCCGATTTGCCCGTCGAGGCACTCGACAAATTATGGTTTATTTAAAGAAATACTTAAAAATTATATTGATTATTCAGAGGTATTTTATGAGCAGTAAAGAAAATATATCAAACGGAAGCTGTCCCGTATATAAAAAATGCGGCGGCTGCCAGTTGCAGAATCTTTCATATCCCGAACAGCTTAAATTCAAGCAGAATAAGGTCGAGCGACTGCTCAAAAAATTCTGCAAGGTTGAGCCGATAATCGGAATGGAAAATCCCTACCATTACCGCAACAAGGTGCAGGCGGCTTTTTACACCGACAGACGAGGCAAAATCATTTCGGGTGTTTACCAGTCGGGAACACATCACGTTGTCGGCATTGACTCGTGCCGGATTGAGGACGTTATTGCCGATAAAATTATTGTTGCAGTGAGAAAGCTTCTGCCGTCTTTTAAAATGACAACCTACAACGAGGACACAGGCAAGGGCTTTTTGCGTCATATCCTTGTAAAAAGAGGCTTTGCGACAAATCAGATTATGCTTGTACTTGTTACGGGAACGCCCGTTTTTCCGTCAAAGAATAACTTTGTAAAGGCGATTTTAAAGCAGTTTCCGGAGATAACTACAATAGTGCAGAATGTGAATAACTACAACACAAACCTTGTTCTCGGAGATAATCAGAAGGTGCTGTACGGCAAGGGATATATTGAGGACGTTCTATGTGGCTGCCGTTTTAGGATTTCCCCGAAAAGCTTTTATCAGATTAACCCGGTTCAGACCGAGGTGCTTTACAATACGGCTATGGAATACGCCGACTTAAAGGGTAACGAAACCGTTCTTGATACCTACTGCGGAATCGGCACAATCGGAATTGTAGCCGCCAAGAGGGGCGCAGGCAGAGTAATCGGTGTTGAGCTTAACGGGGATGCAGTCAAAGATGCAATTGTAAACGCAAGGGCAAATAATCTGAAAAATATCCGCTTTTACAAGGGCGATGCAGGCGAGTTTATGTATGAGGTGTCGGCAGAGGACGAAAAGCCCGACGTTGTGTTTATGGACCCGCCCAGAGCAGGCAGTGACACGAAATTTCTCGATTCGCTCATAAAAATGTCCCCCGAAACGGTAGTCTACGTTTCCTGCAACCCCGAAACACTTGCAAGGGATTTGGACTATGTTACAAAGCACAGTGACTATAAAATAAGTAAAATCCAGCCTGTAGATATGTTCCCTCACACCGCCCACGTCGAGTGCGTGTGTTTAATTAACAGAAAATAAAAATTTGATAAAAGTTTAAATATGAGGAGAAGGGTATGGGTATTTTTAAATCGGAAAAGGGCAAAGAAAGCTCTTTGAAATTGTATGACGAACAGATTAAAAAGCTTGGTATGCCGTATGATGATATATATGTAAACACTTCATTCGGAAAAACTCATTTAATTGAAACAGGAAACAGAAGCGGAAAACCGTTGCTTGTTTTTCACGGCGGAAATTCCACTACTTCATATAATCTTTTAGCATGCAGATTTTTGCTTGATGATTTTCATATTTATGCGGTAGATACAATCGGTCATCCCGGCAAGAGCGACGAGGTAAGCCTGTCTGCAAAAAACTATGACTACGGAAAGTGGGCGAGCGAGGTTATCACGGGAATCGGATACGATAAAATCAACTGCTTTGGTGCATCATTCGGCG
>JBJEOX010000373.1:0-5660 GCA_051880935.1 Ruminococcus sp. | reverse complement strand
GTCAGCTTGCCCAAAAAATCCTCGTAATGCGTCAGCATTACTGCGGTTTATTTGTACAACCTGACGGCGCAATATGTACAAACGATTTAATCAGTGTTCCCTGATAAGTATGAAGTGAATTTTTGAAAGGAATGTGTTTTTATGAGCCGTGCGGCGTATCTAATTCTTGAAAACGGCACAGTCTTTGAAGGCAAGGCATTTGGTGCTGAAAAAGAAACTACGGGAGAACTTGTTTTTACCACAGCTATGACAGGTTATCTTGAAACACTCACCGACCCCAGCTATTTCGGTCAGGTGGTTATTCAGACATTCCCTTTAATCGGTAACTATGGGGTAATTCCCTCCGATTTTGAAAGTGACTCTCCGTCGCTTAAAGGTTATATTGTTAGAGAATGGTGCCAAGTTCCCTCTAATTTCCGTTGTGAGGGTGATCTTGACACCTTTTTAAAAGAGTCCCAAATTCCCGGAATCTACGGAATCGACACACGTGCACTCACAAGAATCGTGCGTGAATACGGCGTAATGAACTGCAAAATCAGCTACTCTCCCGATTATACCGAGAGCGAGCTTGCAGAAATCAAAAACTACGTTATCACAGACGCAGTTGAAAGCACTACAATAAATGAAAAAGGAAACTACAGCGCTGAAAATCCCGAGCTTAACGTTGTGCTTATGGATTTTGGCGCAAAGCACAATATCGGCAGAGAGCTTGTAAAGCGAGGCTGTAACCTTACGGTTGTGCCTGCAAATACAACGGCTGAGGAAATTCTTGCAATGAATCCCGACGGAATTATGCTTTCAAACGGACCGGGAGACCCTGCAAAGAATACGCAGATTATTGAGGAGCTTAAAAAGCTCTGCGAGCATAAAATTCCGATTTTCGGAATCTGCCTCGGTCATCAGCTTCTTGCACTTTCGCAGGGCGCAAAGACCGAAAAGCTTAAATACGGTCACAGAGGTGCAAACCAGCCTGCAAAGGAAATTGCAACAGGCAGAGTTTATATCACGTCGCAGAACCACGGCTACGCAGTTGTAAGCGAGAGCTTGCCCGAAAACGGCGTTGTAAGCTTTGTAAACGGCAACGACAACACCTGCGAGGGTGTAAACTATACGGATATGCCTGCATTTTCGGTGCAGTTCCACCCCGAAGCCTGCGGCGGACCGCTTGATACGGCATTTTTATTCGACCGCTTTATAAATATGATTAAGGAAAACAAAAATAATAAATAATGTAGGGAACGACCCCTGTGTCGTTCCTATAGGATTGGCTGAATTTTTGTTAGGAACGACTCAGGGCGTTTCCTACGATGATAGTATTTAATAATTAACACAGTAACATAACCGATAAAATTTGGATAAGGAATGATTATATGCCACTCAAACAGGATATTAAAAGAGTTATGGTAATCGGCTCGGGTCCTATTGTAATCGGACAGGCTGCCGAGTTTGACTATGCAGGCACACAGGCTTGCCGTGCACTCAAAGAAGAGGGACTTGAGGTTATTCTCGTAAACTCAAACCCTGCTACAATTATGACAGACAACGCAATGGCTGATAAAATATACATTGAGCCTCTTACACTTGAAACCGTAAAGAGAATCATCAAAAAGGAGCGTCCCGACAGCCTGCTTTCAACCCTCGGCGGTCAGACAGGTCTTACCCTTTCAATGCAGCTTGCAAAAGAGGGCTTTCTCGATAAGTACGGCGTAAAGCTTCTGGGTGCAAACCCCGAAACAATCGACAAGGCAGAGGACAGACAGCTCTTTAAGGACACAATGGAGTCAATCGGTCAGCCGTGTATTCCCTCAACAGTTGTAAACGACGTTGAGTCGGCTGTTAAATTTGCAGATGAAATCGGTTACCCCGTAATTATCCGCCCTGCGTTCACACTCGGCGGCACAGGCGGCGGTATTGTTGACAACGAATCCGAGCTCAGAGAAATCACATCGAACGGCCTTGAGCTTTCGCCTATTACTCAGGTGCTTGTTGAAAAGTGCATTTCAGGCTGGAAAGAAATTGAGTTTGAGGTTATGCGTGACAGCGACGGCAACGTAATCACCGTCTGCTCAATGGAAAACTTCGACCCCGTCGGCGTTCATACAGGCGATTCAATCGTAATCGCTCCAACGGTTACTCTTGCCGACAAGGAGTATCAGATGCTCAGAAGTGCGGCACTCAATATCATCTCCGCACTAAAGGTAGAGGGCGGCTGTAACTGTCAGTTTGCGCTCAATCCCGAAACCTTTGAATACGCAGTAATCGAGGTTAACCCCCGTGTATCACGTTCTTCCGCACTTGCTTCAAAGGCAACAGGCTATCCCATTGCAAAGGTTGCGGCTAAAATCGCAATCGGCTACACACTCAATGAAATTAAAAACGCCGTTACGGGCACAACCTACGCTTGCTTTGAGCCTGCGCTCGACTACGTTGTTGTAAAATTCCCGAAATGGCCTTTCGATAAATTCGTATATGCAAAGCGTACCCTCGGCACACAGATGAAGGCGACAGGCGAGGTTATGGCTATTGCTCCCACCTTTGAGCAGGCAATTATGAAGGCTGTCAGAGGTGCGGAGATTTCGCACAACACTCTTGACGACAAGGAGTTTGCAGAGCTTTCAAATGCGTCTGTTTATGACAGACTCAGCGTGTGCGACGACAGAAGAATTTTCTGCGTTTACGAGGCGCTTAAGAGAGGAATCACAGTTGACGAAATCCACTCGATAACTATGATTGACGAATGGTTTCTTGAAAAGCTTAAAAATATCATCGCTGTTGAAAACGAGCTTAAAGACGGTGAGCTTACCGAGGAGCTTTATGTCCGTGCAAAGAACATCGGCTTCCTCAATAAGACAATTGAAGAAATCACAGGCAAAAAGGTTGAAAATCCTCTTGTTCCCGTTTACAAAATGGTTGATACCTGCGCCGCAGAGTTTGCAGCAGAAACACCCTACTTCTACTCAACCTTTGATAAGGAAAACGAGGCTGAGGAGTTTATCAGGGAACGTGCAGACGGCAAGAAAACCGTTATCGTATTCGGCTCGGGTCCTATCAGAATCGGTCAGGGTATTGAGTTTGACTACGCTTCCGTTCACTGCGTATGGGCGCTCAAAAAGGCAGGCTACGACGTTGTAATCGTAAACAACAACCCTGAAACGGTTTCAACCGACTTCGATACAGCCGACAGACTTTACTTTGAGCCTCTCACCACAGAGGACGTTATGGGCATCATCAAAACCGAAAAGCCCTTCGGCGTAGTTGTTGCATTCGGCGGTCAGACTGCTATCAAGCTTACAAAATTCTTAAGCGACAACGGCGTTAATATCCTCGGTACTTCTTATGACGCAATCGATATGGCTGAGGACAGAGAGCGTTTTGATGAGCTTCTTGAAAAATATCAGATTAAGCGTCCAAAGGGCGTTACCGTAATGACAACAGAAGAAGCACTTGAGGTCGCATCAAATATCGGCTATCCCGTACTTCTCCGTCCCTCATACGTACTCGGCGGTCAGAATATGATTATCGCCTTCAACGAGGATGACGTAAAGGAATATATGGCTATTATCCTTGCACAGAACATTGAAAACCCGATTCTTATTGATAAATACCTTATGGGTACGGAAATTGAGGTTGACGCAATCTGCGACGGCGAGGACATCTTAATCCCGGGTATTATGGAGCATATCGAGCGTGCAGGCGTTCACTCGGGCGATTCAATTGCAGTTTATCCTGCGTGGAATCTTTCGGATAAAATGACGCAGATTATTATTGAAAGCTCCAAAAACCTCGCAATTGAGCTTAAGACAAAGGGACTTGTAAACATTCAGTACCTAATCTATAATGACGAGCTTTATGTAATCGAGGTTAACCCCCGTTCTTCACGTACAATTCCGTACATCAGCAAGGTTACGGGCGTTCCGATGGTTGACCTTGCAACAAGGGCAATGCTCGGCGAAAAGCTGAAGGATATGGGTTACGGAACGGGACTTTACAGAAAGAGCCCGTATATTGCAGTAAAGGTGCCCGTGTTCAGCTTTGAAAAGCTCATCAACGTTGATAACCACCTCGGTCCCGAGATGAAGTCAACCGGCGAGGTGCTCGGTATTGCGGCTACGCTTGAGGAGGCTTTGTATAAAGGTCTTATCGGCGCAGGCTACAAGATGAAGAAAAAGGGCGGCGTGTTCATCACAGTCCGCAATTCGGATAAAGCCGAAATCGGCGAAATTGCAAAGAAATACTACGACCTCGGATTTACAATTTATGCAACCGAGGGAACAGCCGAGGTGCTTAAGAAGTTCGGCATCGACGCTGTAAGCGTTAAGAAAATTCACGAGTCAAATACAAGCAACACACTTACTCTTATTGAGTCGGGCAAGATTCAGTATGTTATTTCAACCTCTGCAAAGGGCAGAATTCCTTCACGTGATTCCGTAAAAATCCGCAGAAAGACTGTTGAAAGAAACATTCCGTGTCTTACTTCTCTTGATACGGCTAACGCACTTGCGGACTGCCTCAAGAGCCACTACTCACAGCACAGCACAGAGCTTATTGACATCAACAATATGAGGGAGGAAAAGCTAATGCTTAAGTTTACCAAGATGCAGGGCATCGGCAACGACTACATTTATTTCAGCACATTTGATCAGGAAATCAACAACCCCGAGGCACTTGCCGTAAGACTTTCCGACAGACACTTCGGAATCGGCGGCGACGGTGTTATCCTTGTTTGTCCGTCAAAGGTTGCAGATGCAAAGATGAAAATGTATAACCGTGACGGCTCCGAGGGCAAAATGTGCGGCAACGGTATTCGCTGCGTAGGCAAGTTCCTCTATGACCACGGTATGATTGACTATAACGAAAAAGACGAAATTACTATTGAAACCCTGAGCGGAATCAAGAGCCTCAAGGCATTTACCACAGACGGAAAGGTTACAAGACTCAGAGTTGATATGGGCAAGGCAATCCTTGACCCCAAGGAAATCCCCGTTGCAATCGACAAGGATAAGGTTGTTAACGAACCTGTTAAAATCGGCGACAAGGATTACAACATCACCTGCGTTTCTATGGGCAATCCGCACTGCGTTGTATTTATGGACGATATCGATAACCTCGACATTGAAAAGGTAGGTCCCGAATTTGAATTTGACAAGCTTTTCCCCGAAAGAGTAAACACAGAGTTTGTAACCGTTCTTGACGAGCATACAATCAAGATGAGAGTATGGGAGAGAGGCTCTGGCGAAACCTGGGCTTGCGGAACAGGCGCTTGCGCCGTTGCAGTTGCAGCCTGCGAAAACGGCTTCTGCAAAAAGGGCGAGAACATCAAAATCAAGCTCATCGGCGGCGACCTTATAATCAACTACACAGATGAAACGGTTTATATGACAGGCAACGCTGAAAAAGTATTCGACGGAGAGGTTGAGGTGTAAGACGTGGAAATTAAGAAGAATAAAAAATATATATTTGTCACCGGCGGCGTTGTTTCGGGACTCGGAAAGGGCATCACAGCCGCATCTCTCGGCAGACTTTTAAAGGCGAGAGGTCTTAAGATTGTTGCTCAGAAGCTCGACCCGTACATCAATGTTGACCCCGGCACAATGAGCCCCTACCAGCACGGCGAGGTTTACGTTACCGAGGACGGTGCAGAAACCGACCTCGACCTCGGT
>JBJEOX010000372.1:0-5695 GCA_051880935.1 Ruminococcus sp. | reverse complement strand
GCTCGTTCTCGAAAATATTTTCGGAATTGATAAGGAAAATATGGCTAATCAGGTCAATCTGACCTATACAAAATTCTTTGACGAGGCTGTTTCGCTTGTTGACAGCGGAGAATTTCAGTGCTCGTTTGTGCTTAATCCCACAAGAGTCAGCGAAATTCGTGACGTTGCCGCCGCAGGCGAGAAGATGCCGCAGAAGTCCACGTATTTTTACCCAAAGATGATTACGGGAATGGTTATGAACGACCTCGGAGTCTGATATGATTGATTATGAAATGAGAAGAAAAGACCGTCTGACGGATGTGCAAACTGCCGAGCGTATTCTTGAAAACGCAGAATACGGTGTTTTGTCAACAGTGGGAAGCGACGGCTTTCCATATGGTATTCCGCTCAATTTTGCTTATGACGGGAAGAAAATATATTTTCATTGCGCAAAAAATGCCGGTCACAAGCAGGCTAATCTTGATTATTCTAATAAGGTTTGTTTTACGGTTGTTGAAAATCCGCAGGTCATTCCAAAAGAGCTTACGACGAAATACGGCAGTGCAGTAGTTTTCGGAACTGCTGAAAAGACGGAAAGCAACAAACGTTATGCGCTTGAACTGCTTGCAAAGAAATACGCTCCCGAATTACCTGATATTGGTAAGTCGGAGATTGAAAAATTTTATAACGTAACCGATATTTACGAAATTTCTATTATAAAAATCAGCGCAAAGGTCAACAGATGATATGAAAATACTGACTGTGTTTACGGGCGGAACAATCGGCTCGACAAAATCGGACGGAGTTATTTCTCCTGATTCAAAAAATTCTTATAAACTGCTTGAATTGTATTCAAAAAAAGATAAAAAGATTGAGTTTACTGCTGTGCAGCCGATTAATATCCTGAGTGAGAATATGAACGGGAAATTTCTTACTCAGCTTTACAAAAGCATCAGCTCCTATGATTTAAGCGAGTTTGACGGCGTTGTTGTCGCTCACGGAACGGATACTCTCCAGTATACGGCGGCGTATCTGTCGTATGCTTTCGGGCTTTGCAAAACGCCGATTGTTCTTGTTTCGGCGAACTTTCCTCTTGAGGACGAGCGTTCAAACGGCTTTCGTAATTTTTGCGGAGCAGTTGAGCTTATCAGAAGCAGAAAGGGCAGAGGAGTTTTTGTTTCATACGCAAATACTCCGTATGATGTTACGGATATCCACAGAGCATCAAGAGTTCTTCCGCACAGCCCTTATGAGGATTTTATTTTTAGTATTTTTGAAAAATGCGTATATGAGAATTATTGTGATGGTACCTTTGAAAAATGCAAATTTTATAAAGAAAAAAGCGATAAAATTTCAATGTCGGACTGCACCGAGCTGGAAGAAACGTCAGATGTGCTGTATTTAAAACCGTATGTCGGTATGACTTATCCGCCGATTAGGCAGGGGACAAAGGCAATTCTGCTTGAAGGCTACCATTCGGGAACGCTCAACACGGGCGGAAGTGAGTTAATGCAATTCTGTCTTGATGCCGAGAAATGCGGCGTTCCTGTTTTTCTGACGGGTGCCGAGCAAGGCTTTTTCTATGAAAGCAAGTTGATGTTTGAAAAGCTGAAAATTAATGTTCTGCCGCCTGCGTCACCGATTGCAATGTATATGAAGCTGTGGATGCTGAAAAAAGACAGATTAGATGACGTTTATCTGCCCTGCGGCGGAGATTTTGAGTGAAAATAAAAAGGAAAACACCCCTGTGCCAATCGGTACAGGGGTGCTTTGTAAGAGTAGATTTTATGAGTAAAATGAGTATTTTAATTTAAATTGCCTGTTAAAGGTACACGTATTACTGATAATCGCAGACATTTACCCATGAGAGCAGGAATTCACGCTCTTCGGGCTTGCCCTTAACGGACTGCGAAGCGGCAACAATCGGGAGCCACTCGTTAACATACTGGCGTGCAGTGTCTGTCTTTTCGCAGAACAGCTTCATATATTTTTCAGCAACGTCATCCTGCTTGTTAAGACGGAACAAAAGATATGTTCTTGCGGCGTCAGCCGAGCCGTTGCCCTGAGTAGCGTGTGACCAGTCAAGTACATAAGGCGTACCGTCGGGAGTGATGATTACGTTGCTGGGGTTGAAGTCGCCGTGACAAACCTTGGCGTGCTTAGGCATACCGTGCAGGCGTGTGTGAAGCTCATATCTTGTTGTAGCGTCAAGGTCAGTTTCGCTGATTTTTCTGTTCATCTTGTCCTTGAGCTTGTTGAGCAAGGGAGCCTTCCGGTTGAGAATTTTAATCTGAATGTCAACGAAAAGCTCAAGATACTCGTCAACTTTATCGGGGTTTTCAGCCATAAGTTCAGCAAGTGTTTTGCCTTCTATATATGTTGAGATGATAGCCCATTTGCCGTCAATCTTTGTAACCTCTTCAACCTTTGGAATGTTGAGTCCTGTTTCCTCAACTCTCGCCTGATTCAGCGCTTCGTTAAGAATATCTGACTTCGGGAAAGATTCGTCAAAAACCTTGGCTACAAGGTCACCGTCTCTGTAAATCTTTTTGTTTTTTCTTTCAGCAAGAATTGTATCAAGTTTCATTTATTTTTCCCCTTTCGGTGGTGTTGTTTTATATAGCATATGGAATTTGCTATGGTTATATTATACAATAATAAATCGGGTTAGTATAGTAGGAAAATTACAAAAAATTTATAAAAATCTTTGTACATTCAGATAATATAAATAAATGACTTTTTACGTTTTATATAAAACACAAACTTGTTATTTGGGCATTTAGCATAAAAAGTCGTTAATTTTTTAACTAAATAATAATTGTGTTATACGGTGTTGTTTGTGCAAGTTGACAAAGTTTTAACGACTAAAAAGAGGCGCACATTTGTGCACCCCAAAATACCCTGTTATTAATTTCTCATAAGATGAATTGCCGTTTCGGCTTTTTCAATTATTCTTAAATCGTTGTCGTACGAGCACATTTTTCGTGCCTGCTGAAGGTCAACCCAGATGTAGCTGTCGATTTCTTCCTCCTGAATTTTTACGTTGTCGGTAAAGGCTTGTGCGAGGAAAAATACAACTCTTTTTCGGATTTTACCGAACGGGCAATATTCGCTGATTTCTCTGAAACCGTCAAACAGCGTAACGTCAAGACCCGTTTCTTCCTTAATTTCACGGATAGCCGTCTGCTGTTCGTTTTCGCCCTCCTCAATGTGACCTTTCGGAAAGCTCCAGTACCTGCCGTTGCTGTTCTTTACAAGAAGAATTTTCGTATTCTGCTTTGTTTTGTAAAAGATTATCGCACCGCAGGACTTTTCGTAAAGACAGGTTATGCTTTTGAGCTTTACGTTTCTAAGACGTGAGAGAAGCTTGCGCAGTTCGGGCTCATAGAAAATTTCTCCGGGCGGAGCAACAACAGCTCTTTCACCGTCAAGTCCGTCAAATTCGGCAACGGCAATGACAACGCCGTCAAAGTATTCGGGAACCTTTCTTCGTGACACAACATATGCGCTTTTGTTCTTCATATTTGAAGAGCTGATGTACGCCGAACGCAGATTGCTGCTGATTTTTCCGAATACGCTGACTTTTACTCTTTCGGAAATCATTCCGTTGCCTCCTTTCATAAATTTAAAATTTTAATTATCAGTCAAACAGACCGCTCATACTGTCAAGCTGTATCTGAGTGTTTGCGCTCATAACGCCGTTGAGGAAAAGCACCTCGTCAATACCGTTCTGCTGACAGTAGGAAACAAGATTATCGCCGAACGTGCGGAAGTCGATAACGTGAACTTCCTCGTAATTGTAGGTGAGGTAGGGAACAAAGGCGTTGCCGTAGCTTTCCTTAATAACTGCAATTTTCTTGCCTTTCTCTGCATTTTCCGAGGCTGAATTAAGGACGGTAAGCGGGTGGTCGCCCATAATAAATACGCCGTAGGTAAGCGAGCCTGCCTCTGCGTACTGATAGTACGGACTTGTGTAGGTGTTGACGTTGCCGCTCTCGTCGGTTATGTCCATTGTTACCTCGTACGGGAACTCCCAGTAGTGAACCGTGTCGGTGTCAAGACCGCTTGCGGTATTTGTAAACGTGCCTGTAAAGCCTTCAATCTGCTGTTCGGTGCAGTCGTCAAGCGAGAGAACGGGAAGATTGTTTGTCTTTGCAAAAGCAGAGTATGCATAATAAGCACCGAGTCCTGACCAGTGGTGGTCGGAGCCAAAGTAGATGTATTCGTCGTTGTGGTCGGCAAGATAGTTGTACGCATTGACGGGCGTTACCTTGTCAGACAGCTTTGAGTAGATGCTCTTGATATTTTCAGCCTGCGAGGTTGACGGAGCCTCGCTGTCCTTAAGACGCTGCGGAAGTCCCATTTCTGTGTGATTCGGTATTACCATATCGTAAACCGTAATGCCGTTTAATTTGTCGGCAAAGCCGTTGATTGTTTCGGCGTAGGTTGTTGCCCTTGCCTCGTCACTGCCGAACAGCTCAAAGCCCTGATTGTTCCACACATATATGCTGTACGCTGAATAGCCGTTTGAATTGTCGTCCTTAATCTGCGGAGTTTTGAAGTAGGTCGGAGAAAGGTCGTCCTGAGCCGCAGTTTTATTTTCGGTGGCTTTCGGAGTGTCGGTTGTTGCAGCCGGCTTTGTTTCGGTTGAAACAGGAGCATTGGTCTGCTTTGCACCGAAGCAGGCTTTAAATACAGAAGAAATCATTACAACTAACAGTATAATAATAAGTATTCCGCAGCTGACAATTATAATTCTGTTGCGTGTGCGTTTTTTATTATTTCTGCGACGACGGTTGGTGTTGTAGGCAGGACGGTTGTTGTACGAGCCCTGTCTGCGCTGAGGCTGACGGCGGCGGTAATCTCTGCTGTCGTAGCCGTCGTCAAAATTATCTAAATCAAAGTAATCGTAGTCGTTGCGTTTACTCATATTAACTCTCCCTATTCATTGAATAAATATTCAAAAATCGAATAACGTAAAGAAATACATATTAATTATACTACATTATGCCCTTAAAAACAATATGATTTTACATTTTTCAGCACAAAATGAAGATTTTATGCGATTGCTTTGCAGTATTGCTTGAATATGTGCGCAATTCGTGATAAAATTATAAGGTATACATAATAAAATAAATCAGGCTATAAAAAAGAGGGATAAAATGGAATACAGGTTTTCTGACAGGGTTTTGAATCTGAAACCGAGTGCAATAAGAGAAATTTTCAAGTATGCGTCCGACCCCGAAGTTGTTTCGCTTTCGGCAGGCAATCCGTCACCAGACGCTTTTCCTGCAAAGGAGATTGCAGAAATTTCAGCCGAGGTGCTGAAAAACGACCCGATTTCGGTTTTGCAGTACAGCGTAAGCGAGGGCTACACTCCGCTTAGAAACACGCTTATCGAGTATATGAAAAAGGAGCACAACACAGGCAGTGACTCTGATGATATTTTAATCACAACGGGAGCACAGCAGATTATGGATTTGTGCTCAAAGGCTCTTATCAACGAGGGCGAGGTTGTCATCTGCGAAGCACCGTCGTTTATCGGCTCGCTCAACACCTTCCGCAGCTACAATGCAAAGCTTGTGGGCGTTAAGGTTGAGCCTGACGGAATGAGCGTTGAGGAGCTTGAAAATGCGCTGGAGGCTAATCCGAACGCAAAGCTTATCTACACAATCCCGAATTTTCAGAATCCGTCGGGTGTTACAATGAGCCTTGA
>JBJEOX010000371.1:0-5760 GCA_051880935.1 Ruminococcus sp. | reverse complement strand
AAGGATTGTAGAAATGAGAATAATTGTGCCTGCCTTTTTGATGAACGACCAGCCACGCTCCCACATTGAACGGAGAACGTTGCCGACAGTCGGCATATGATATGCAGGCAATTCCATAACAAACGGTGCTGGCTCGCCCGAGAACGGTCCTGTCTTTTTCAGCATAATACCCGAGATGATGATAGCCGCCATACCCATAAAGTATGCGCTTGGTGCTACCCACCACGCTCCGCCGAAGATTGCGCCTGCAATCATTGCGATAAACGGAAGCTTTGCTCCGCAGGGGATAAACGTTGTTGTCATAATCGTCATACGGCGGTCACGTTCGTTTTCAATCGTTCTTGACGCCATAATGCCCGGAACGCCGCAGCCTGTGCCGATAAGTACAGGGATAAAGGATTTACCCGAAAGTCCGAATTTGCGGAAAATGCGGTCGAGCACGAATGCAATTCGTGACATATAGCCGCAGGCTTCAAGAAATGCAAGGAAGATGAAAAGCACAAGCATCTGCGGAACAAACCCGAGAACTGCGCCGAGGCCTGCGACTATACCGTCAAGAATCAAGCCCTGAAGCCAGTCAGCGCAATTTACGGCATTGAGTCCGTCCTCAACAAGTACGGGAATACCGGGCACCCACACGCCGTAGCTTGCAGGGTCGGGTTCTTCACATTCGTATTTTTCAAAAACTTCTACAGCAGCTGAAAGCTCCTCGCCTGTGAATGTAACGTCCTCGGTTGCGAGAGTTTCTTCATCTTCAAGTATATATTCAGCTGTATCACTCGGTGAAAACTGCGAGGAATACGTTTTTAATGCGGCTAAGGCAACGGCTGAATCAAAGGTTTCTGATTCAGTATCAAGTGCCTCTGCAAGCTCCCCGCTTCCCTCTTTGCCCAAGTCGATAAATGCGTTTACAACATTTGTTGCGTCACCGAATTCTCCGACTTCTTCTTCATACGCTGACGAGCCGATTCCGAGCAGGTGCCAGCCGTCACCGAACACACCGTCGTTTGCCCAGTCAGTCGCCCACGTTCCGACAGTTGTTACCGACACGAAATAGACTATGAACATAATCACAGCAAAAATCGGAAGTGCCGCAAAGCGGTTTGTCACAACCTTGTCGATTTTATCTGAGGTTGAAAGCTTGCCTGCACTCTTCTTTTTGTAACAGCCCTTCATAAGCTGTGCAATATAAATGTAACGCTCATTGGTGATTATGCTCTCAGCATCATCGTCAAGCTCATCTTCAGCCGCCTTGATGTCCTGCTCAATGTGACTGAGTGTAGATTCCGAAAGCTTTAGCTGTTCAAGCACCTTGTCGTCACGCTCGAATATTTTGATTGCGTACCAACGCTGTTGCTCTGCCGGCATATCGTGAACAGCCGCCTCTTCAATGTGGGCAATTGCGTGCTCTACTGGTCCCGAGAATGTATGCATAGGAACTGTCTTTGAATTTTTCGCCGCATCAATTGCCGCCTCTGCGGCTTCCAAAACGCCGTTGCCTTTAAGAGCGGAAATCTCTACAATCTTACAGCCAAGCTCACGTGAAAGCTCTTCAATGTTGATTTTATCGCCGTTTTTCCTGACAATATCCATCATATTGATTGCAACTACTACGGGAATTCCAAGCTCTGTAAGCTGAGTTGTAAGGTACAGGTTTCTTTCAAGGTTTGTACCGTCAACTATGTTGAGAATAGCGTCGGGACGTTCGCCGATAAGGTAATTTCTTGCTACAACCTCCTCAAGAGTATAGGGAGAAAGAGAATATATACCGGGAAGGTCGGTGATAACAACACCGTCGTGCTTTTTGAGCTTGCCTTCCTTTTTCTCCACCGTAACACCCGGCCAGTTTCCGACAAACTGATTTGATCCTGTCAGCGCATTGAACAGCGTTGTTTTACCGCAGTTCGGATTACCTGCAAGGGCAATTCGCAAATCCATATGTATTTCCTCACTTTCAAGTTAGTTTTTGCTAACTGATATTTTAAATAATAAGGGGATTAAGCCCCTTTAATTAATAATTATTCTACCTCAATCATTTCAGCGTCTGCCTTGCGGATTGAAAGTTCATATCCACGGACAGTTACTTCAACAGGATCGCCCAAGGGTGCAACCTTGCGGATATGCACTTCAATGCCCTTTGTTATTCCCATATCCATAATGCGGCGTTTTATTGCTCCCTCACCGTGAAGCTTTACTACCCTGACGGTATCGCCGATTTTTGCCTCTTTTAAAGTTTTCATAAGTTCTCCTCCTATAAAGACAGGTTAAAATAATTCAAACTGATTATGCCTGACTGTTAACGTACAAAGTTAACAGCATTTGGCGAACGAAGTACGCCGCTGCAATGTTGTGCGTTACAGCGGACACGGCACGCCGTGTCCCTACAAATATGGCGCTCAGACCATAATCTTCTGTGCCATTTCCCTGCTTATTGCTATGCGGGATTCCTTTACCTTTACTATTACGTTTCCGCCGATGGTGTTAATCACCGTTACGGCTCCGCCAACGTTAAAGCCGAGGTTTTCAAGATGCGTTCTGACCTCCTGCTTTCCGCCGATTTTCTTGATAATATTTTCTTCTCCGATATCTGCAAATGTAAGCGGCATCATTTTTCCACCTCTCAGACAAGTTCAATTAGCCACAGCTAACTTAATTTGTAAAATATAGGTTAGCTTTCGCTAACCGTTAAATATTATAATAATACTTCCTTGATTTGTCAATCAGATTTTTACACTTTTTCCGATTATCTGCAATTTTCGGCAGACAGTACAATCAGTTAGTTGTCGCTAACTGATTCTTATGTGCAGAATGACAATACGAATAATGAAGCAGTTTTTTAAACAAAACAATCCTCTGCAACATACGCAAAAGAGCATTGATAAAATTAATCCCTGCCCACATTTTTAGTGAGCAGGGATTTTTGCATTTTTGAATCCGATGTTACATTTAGTCATTAAACCTACAGTACACATTTAAACACGGGAATATATTCATTCATACTTACGAATTTTTGATAGAACAGCTTATTTGTGTCGAGTGTAACCTCAAAGCTCTGCCTGTTTAATTCCGATACTACTGCTCTGAGTTTCTGCAAAGAATTTTCGTCAAAGCCGTTATAGTTATAATATGCCAAAGTTATATGCGGAGTGAGATACGGGTAAGGACATACCATAACCTTATCCACCAAGGAATAAAGGGCTTGCAGTTTGTTCCATTCAGCTTCATCAGCAGGCACAAGTGCGAGAACAAGACTTATGTTAATCATATTAATAGCAAAATTTGTTCTCATTCTTATTGTCTGCGGCTGAATCGGATTTTCTTCCAGAACTTTTAACAGGCTGATTTCATTGTGGAAAACCTGCCCTGCAACACTGTCAAGATTGTCCGACGCACTCAGGTCGTGAAGCGTCATATGAATAGTACTCTCATCAAGCCTTTGGCTGAAGCACTCGGAAACTTCAGAATACAGCTTTTCTATTTTTTCAGAAACCTTTTTCTTTGTTTCGCTGTCGAGGTCAAAAACGACAGTATCGCCGTAGAAATTTTTGAATTGGTTATTCTCATTTATTTTCTCATATACTCTGTTGTTAGGCTGAAAATATTTGTTCTCAGCGTCAAATTCTGCTTGCTGATATTTAATTCTGTTACAAAAATCGCTGTGGTTTTCCATAAACTCCCCTACCTTTAATAAAAATCAGTTTTACAGGCATAAGCTATACCTGACTTATTTCTTTTTTGTTCAAAAATTCCTGATATTCTTTTTCTTCAAGGTCAGTGCCCTCGTAGTGCTTTGCTCCGACTGCGACATATCAGTCAAGCATCAGCATTTAAGCGTTCTGTACTCTTGCCTTACGCTTAGTCACAGCCTGACGAATGCGAGAAAACAGATTGTGAATATGCTCGCTTACACATTCAATCACACTCTTAACCTTGGGCACTACACGCTCTTTTACAAAATTGCATACGCACTTTGCGCCCTTTTTCAGCTTGTCGTATGTAAAGTCGCTGACCTTATGAAAAACAGCTGCAAAGACCTTCAACTACTGTTTCGCTTGTTTCAATGCTCTCGACAGCACCTCTTGTGCGTTCCCGCACTGCTTCAATTTCCTGTTGTGTAAGAATAATATTTTTCATTTCAATAATTCGACTCTCCTTTCCAAAATAAAACCAATTATCCTTGATTTGCTTAAATTATACACTACAAAAAAACTTCGTCAATACTTTTGTTGTGATTTTTGAATTATTTTGCCGTGTTTTTTCTTTATCCGTCCATAATTCAATATTCGGTTTAAAATTACTCCTAACTCATAAAAAGCAGTGACAGCAGCACATTTCATTGAAATAAGTCAATAATAGTAGCGACGTATTAGTATTAATCATCGCTTTTATTATACCGCAAAACAGCAAAAATCTGCGGTCAGGAATCCGCCTGACCGCTTTAAATATTGCATGATATTCTGTTCTGCTTATGAATTAACGCTTACAATGTTATCTACGATTGCAATAATTTCATCTGCTTCAAGGGGTTCGTCGCAGGTGATTGAGTATGTTCCGTCGTCGCCCGTAAAGTATGCCGAAATGAATTTGCCGTCCTTGAGTCTGACATTTACATCTATTCCGTCAGTTGAACGGATCTGCATTTCTTTGCCGTCATACACACCGCTGATGTCCTCTTCTCCTGCACTCTTGCGGATTGTGATATTGCTTGTTTCGTTAAGCGGATACTGCACCTCTACAAAGCTGTTCTTAACTGCATAAATTGTGCACTGTGAATATTCGGGAAGTTTTATATTTACTCCTGCAATTTTTGCTGCCTCTTCAAGAGTGTTACATTCAATAAACGGATTTGGCATTCCTGTGCTTGCGGATGTGTAATCTTCCTTTGCCTTTGTTCCCGCATCAATAAGCTGCTGAACCATTGCCTTTACCTCGCTGAGCTTAAGCTGCGTATTGCAGCCAATTGAGATTGTGCCGTCCTCGCCTGTGAAGTATGCCGCATAAATTTTGCCGTTCTCCATTTTAAGCGTTACCTCGCAGTCGCCGATGTTGATTTTCTTAAGCTGATAATCCCCGAATAAGCCTGTGTTGTCGCCCTCGGCTGCGCTCTTGCGGATTGTGATTGTATGAATTTCATCCTTTGCAATCTGAATTTCAATCATTCCCTTGTAGGCAAGAATTGTGCTCTGCGAATACTCGGGAACTGCAAACCTGACGCCCGAAATTTTCTGTGCCTCTTCAATCGTCTTGCATTCTGTAAACGGGTTCGGCATTCCGTCGATGTAGTCGATGTGTTCCGAAGCTGATGTCTTAGACGTGTCGGGCGTTGAGGTATTTGAATTATTGAGTGCCGAGCAGGTGATACAAACTGTTGTTGCGATTGACGCTGTGATTACTGCTGCTGTGATTGTTGCGATTACTCTGTTCTTTGTGTTTTTCATTTTTGATTACTCCTTTAAATTTAAAATATTTTGTTTTGCCGTTTGGCTTAGTGAAACTTGTTGTTGACTTCACTGTCTGTACTATATCATACCGACTGTGACAACATACTGACAAATTTCAAGGTTTCTATTTTTTTACTCGTCTTGGGTTTATTCCCTTGACTGTGACTAAGTAAGCACTGATTAAATCGTTTGTGCATATTGCGCCGACAGATTTTTCGTCAGATTGTCCGAAATTTTGTGCGCAGGCTGACGCCTGTGTGCAGAATTTTGGGCAATATGGCGGAAAATATGCAAGCAAGATGTGCAAACAGTCTTTAGA
>JBJEOX010000370.1:0-5768 GCA_051880935.1 Ruminococcus sp. | reverse complement strand
CTGTTTTCTTGGCTGTTACCACGCAAGGGCCTGCCTCGATTACAGTTACAGGAACAACGATTCCTTTTTCATCGAAAATCTGTGTCATACCGATTTTCTTGCCGATGATTGCTTTCTGCATGAATGTATCCTCCTTGTAGGTTATTGGTTGGTTTGCACCAACGTGACCCTGTCTGCTTGTAGGTTGGTATCAGTGATTATAACTTAATCTCGATATCAACGCCGGCAGGGAGCTCTAAGCTCATAAGAGCCTCGACTGTCTTGTTTGACGGTCTTAAGATGTCGATAAGACGCTTGTGGGTTCTCATCTCGAACTGCTCACGGCTGTCCTTGTACTTGTGAACAGCACGGAGAATTGTTACAACCTGCTTCTCAGTAGGGAGCGGAACGGGACCCGAAACTCTTGCGCCTGTGCGCTTAGCTGTAGCCACGATTCTCTCGGCTGACTGATCAACGAGCTGATGATCATAACCCTTTAATCTTATTCTAATCTTTTCCTTGACTGCCATTATCGTCGCCTCCTTGAATTTCTTGTAGAACCTTCAACTCACCGCTTTTAAGGCTGCGAGCCTCGGCTCTTCGTAGTTGGCGGGCGTTTGCTTTCAAAAACTTTTTTTTGAAACTCTGCCGGGTGTTTCCTCACCCTGCATTAAAAAACCCGTTTAACTATTCAGTTAACCGGGAACGTCCTGAAAGCTTTTGAGCACAGCTATGGCAAAGCAACCCTATTGACATAGTTATACTCTGAATGATTCATAATAATCGCCCGGTTTAAAATCGGACATACTCCACGGAAAAACCGGCGAATTCGCCGCAACCTCCCGCTTCATCGCATATCTTGTGCAGTCACGCAAGGATTATTATACAATGAAAGGGGCATTATTGCAAGGTTTTGCAAAAATTAATGCGTGTAGAAATTTCGGATAATTATAAAATATTTTTTGTGTACTATGCACATATTGCCAAAATGTATATAATAAAGTATAATTATGTTTGGAGTATGGAGAGTAGAGTATAGTAGAGTAAAGAGTCACTCCGCTCCGAATTTATAATAGTGCGTGTTGTTCGGAAAAGTTTGTTTGCTGAACTTATTTTGAAATATTGGTAACATATAGTTTTTAAGTGTAGGGAACGACCCTGTGTCGTTCCTATATAAGTCAGATGAATGTCAGTTAGGAACGACACAGGGGTTTCTGCCCCTTAATAAGGGGACTGAGGGGTTTTGGGCACCGCCGTACCGTTCCCTACGTTTTTATTACATACGTCTATATTTTATTATATAAACATATAATAATCAACATAAATTATCGGAGGTATATATGATTCACGTTTATTACGGCGACGGCAAAGGCAAAACAACGGCGGCTGTAGGACTCGCCGCAAGAGCCGCAGGCAGCAATATGAAGGTTTTGTTTGTGCAGTTTCTCAAAACAGAATTTTCGGGCGAACGCCACACCCTCAGCCACACCGAAAACGTAACGCTCACATTCTGCCCTCTTGAGCTGAAATTCACATTTGATATGGACGAAAAGGAAAAGGCTCAGGCGGCAAAGGTTTTCAAGGGAATTTTCGACAGCAGTGTGACAACTGCCCTGACCGAGCGTTACGATATGGTAATCCTCGACGAGATTTTTGATATAATAAACTGTGAAATGATTACCGAGGCGGAGGTTTTTGAATTTGTCGCAAACGCCCCGGTGAGTATGGAAATCGTAATGACGGGACACAATCCGCCCGAAAGATTCATTGAGATTGCCGATTACGTAACGGAGTTCAAGAAAATCAAGCATCCCTACGACAGAGGAATAACAGGCAGAATCGGAATAGAGTTCTGAAAAACATCAATAAAAAACATTCGTGTATTTTAATGTGATTTTAACCTATTTTTTCACGCTAAATCACACGAATAATTTTAAATTTCTTACACTATTTGGCACGAAACAACGGCTGACGGAAATTTACACTCCGTCAGCCGTTCTTTTACATTTTATTAATTACTCACTTTGGGCATTGTCCGAATATGTACTGACCGCCTTTTTATCAAGATATTCCTTTGGATATATCACGAAAAACAGGAATAAAGGAATGTACTCTGCCAATAAAAATATAATGTTAACAAAAAACGAAATATATATTCCATTGGAAAACACACTGTTAATGTTCCCGCTGTCATCAGACAGAATAAACGTAATAAACGAAATATCTATTCCAAGTGTTCCGATTTCAAAAATAAAATACAAACAAAAGCTTACAGCAAATAAGATTGATAAAATAAGCTTAGCGGATTTATTTTCGGGTACGAGCTTATTCATTTTATTAAAAACCAATATTGCTGTTGCAATTGCTATTTTAGATACAGCAAACAGGTAAAACAACGGTTTACTGAATACAGCTCCTAAAATACTTAAAATATCTGCACCAAATACAACAACCAACTGATACAATCCGTTTGTTAAATATAAAATGTTTGCAATCAGGAATAACTCAGCAAAAATTTTTATTATATCAATATTAAGTTTATTTTTATTCAGTATTGTCACTGCAAGCAAAACAAACGCTGTCAATAACATACCCTGCGAAACAATATCAACCATACTATATATTATATGAACCAATTCATACATATATTGCAGCAATAAATAAATTTCGTATAAAATATTTCCGACAAAACCCAAAGAGCGAATTAACAGAAGAACAGAAATAACAACACCCAAAATTCTGACATTCTTTTCTACCCGTAATTTTTCAAGCATATTCAGTCCCTCATTGTTTGATACCTCCGAAAGCGATTGCTCCCGGAGGTATTCTGTTACTATCTTATTTATTTAATACTTCTTCAATTGACTTCTTCACTCTTGAAAGTCCCTCAAGGAGCATATCATCTTCAATTACAAGCGGAGGCATAATCTTTACAACCGAGCCTTCTCTGCCTGCACATTCGCAGATTAGCTTTTTCTCAAAGCACTTTTCGATTACTTCTTCAGTAAGCGAAGAATCAATTGCGCCGAAGTCGATACCCCAGATAAGTCCGATACCTCTTAGCTCAAGTCTTGAATCAAGCGGCAGAATTTCCTCGGTAACGTACTTCTTCACAAGCTCGCCTTTTCTTCTTGTTTCAGCCTCAACATCATTTTCAATCAGATAATCAATAGCCGCCTTACCTGCAACAAACGAAAGCTGATTGCCTCTGAATGTGCCGTTGTGCTCGCCGGGCTTCCAGTCGTCAAGCTCGTCCGTATGAAGAACGATTGCAAGCGGCATACCGATACCGCCGATTGACTTTGACATAACGACAATGTCGGGGGTGATTCCTGCACGTTCAAACGAGAAGAATGTGCCGCTGCGGCAGCAGCCGACCTGAACATCGTCAACAATCATAAGAATATCGTTCTTTGTGCAGAATTCTCTTACGTCACGCAGGAACTCATCGTCAAACACTCTGATTCCGCCCTCAGCCTGTACGGTTTCCATAACTACTGCGGCAGGCTTTTCAACGCCCGAATGGTCGTCGTCAATGAGCGTCTGCATATATTTGATAACGTCAAGTCCCTCAAACATATAAGGAGCAGGAATGTGAGTGCAGTCAACAAACGTTGCACCTGCGGCGTTTCTTGCGTACATCTCGGACGTAAGCGAAAGCGCACCGAGCGTCATACCGTGGAAACAGCCCATAAACGAGAATATATTTCTGCGCTTTGTGGTTTTTCTTGCAAGCTTTATAGCCGCCTCAACAGCGTTTGTGCCCGTAGGGCCTGTAAACTGGATTCTGTACCTGTAGCCTCTCGGCTCGATAATCTTCTTTTCAAGTGTTTCAATAAACTCACGCTTGGGCACGGTGTACATATCAAGGCCGTGAATGATTCCGTCGGTTGCAAGGTAGTCAATTACCTTTCCTTTGATATAGTCGTTGTTGTGACCGTAGTTTACAGCGCCTGCGCCGCAGAAAAAGTCAATGTACTTTTCGCCGTTTTCGTCAGTCATAACTGCGCCCTTGGCGTCGGTGAACACCTTCGGGAAATGTCTGCAATAGGAACGAACAGAAGATTCGTATTGCTCAAAAGTATTTGTTTTCATATTCATCATACCCTCGCATTCTCTGTAATTTTTATATATCCTGCAACTGCGCCCTGCATAATTGATTCAATCTGTTCGGGCTCGTCGGGGAGCAGAACAAGCAGTTGGTGCTGCGCTCTGATAACATAACCGTCGTCGCCCGTCGGATTTTTCAGTTTTTTACAATCATCTACGCAGGAGCTTTTAATAAGACGTGAAACAATGTATTTGACATCTCTTTCATCGCCAAAGCCTAAACCGCCTATGACAAAAACTATATTACATTCTCCGAACGCATCTGTCAAGACATTACATAAACTCCCCTTGTCGGCGGCAAAAGAAATATCGCTTACATCAAGGTTAAGCTCCGAAAAACTCTTTTTGAGCGCACGCTCGCAAAGTGAAGTTTTCCTCGCCGAATAAAATACTGTTTTACATTCCACCATACTCGCCTCCCTGCTACTGCGCCTGTGAGTATTCAGGTTTCAGCTCATAATCAAATATGGGTGCAATATCCATATCGCAGGTGACATTGCTGTAGTCGAGTCCCCATTCCTTAAACTTGTAGTCGTAATAGTCGTCACTCGGTTTTGTCGGATTTGCAGGAGCTTTAGCCGCCTTGCCGTACTCAACCTTCTGTTCTGTCAGCACAGAGCCGTCGTAATTGAGGAATCTTACCGTCAGGTAAATCTTCGCCTCGGTCGTCGGTTGAGGAGCAGTCTGACTGTTTGCTCCCGACGTACTCGACGGTGAGCTTGTCGGCTCAACAACCTTCTGATTTTTGAAGTCGTAGTCGCCGTTGTACCAGTCGATTTGTCCCTTTTCATACGCTGTGCAGAAATCCGTCACAGTCGGTCTTGTTCCGCCGTAGGCAGAGTAATAAACCTGCGGCCATACAATGTTATTGTTAAGCGACGCCTTTGAAACGTCAACCTTTTTCGACTCGCCGACTCTCACCTTTCTTGCCACAACAACCGTTCTCCAGTTTGTGAACTCATAGGAGCAGGTTGAAAGCGTGATAAGCTCGTCGTCCTCGTTAACGTCAACAGGGCAGTTGAACAGCGAACGGATTCTAACGTTGTAAACGTAGTTCATAAAGTCCTTTTCGTTCTGGAAATCGCCTACCATATAATTGAAGAACTCGCCCTGAGTGGAAAGCGTGTTGGTTTTGAACACAGAAATAATTTTGTACGTTCCCTGTTCTTCGGGCGTGTCAAACTCTATTACAGGCGATTTTTTGTAAAAGTCAAGGTCGCCTGTCGTTCCGCCGTACTTGAGCAAATCGCCGAACATTGAGCCGTCCTGAATGTGGTGGCCGTGAATTACAACATTCTTGCTGTCGGTACCCTTTGTGCAGCGGTAGTCAAGGAAAATACTGCCGAATGAATCCCAATCCTTCTTATAGTTGTGCGAAAGATAATACTGATACGTTCTGTCGTCGCCTTTATGCCACAACACAGGATAGTCAATCTGCGTGTTGTCAAGCTGAATCCAGCCGACAATCTCCTCGTTGATTTCCTTGAGCTTTTTCCAGTCTATAGTATCTCCCTTATCGGGCTTTTTATTACTTCCCGTGTTATCCTCGGTGCCGTGAGCAATTTTCTGAATTTCACCGTTGAGAGCGGCGTTTCTCATACTCAGGAACACCATATTGTACATCAGCAGTGAAAGCGCAGTCAGAAAAACAAGAAACGATGCGATTACAACGCACTTTC
>JBJEOX010000369.1:0-5769 GCA_051880935.1 Ruminococcus sp. | reverse complement strand
GGACAAATCTGTCCTTTTATATTGAAACGGCATTTTGAGTAGTCCCACACGTTAAGCTTATACTTTAAATTAACTATGCAACCGCAGCAAAATTCAAGCGAGGTTATTATTGCACTGCCTATTATACACTTTGCAGGCATTTTCATCTTTTTATGCTTTTCATAGAATTTGAACAACGATACAAAACACGCACCGCCTGTCACTGCCATTGACCAGTGTGTTTTTCCACGCCAGAGAATTTCAAGCAACGCATAACCTATACCGCCTATTGAGAATAAAATGCAATCGTCCTTAATGCTTTTCAATATAAATCACCGCCTTTAGTTTTGGCTAAAGACGGCGGATTATTCAATAATTAATATTGTAATATACCAATTTCTTCTAACAGGTCTTTTAATTCCTCAAGCGAATATAAGCAATTGAGTGCAGTCAGCATTGCGTTTGTTGTGAGATAGGACGGCAAATTCAGGTGTTTCAAAAGCATTTTTCTGTTTTTGTCGGCATTCTCGGCACCCGTTAATCCGAGATAAAACAAGTCGGATTTTTTGATTTCATTTTCTCTCATATCATTTTCACCGATTATTGTTGCTCCGCTTTTGCGAACGGCATTGATAATAACTTCATCGCTGACGCCCTCAACTCCGAGAAGCCCCTCCTTGCCTTTTTGCGCCTTGCGCTTTTCCTTGCCCTGAATCTGCGGAATGTAGCAATGCTTTATTTTTGATTTATCGACAACGCCCTTCAGGAAGTTTCGGATAACAAAGCCTGCGGAGTCGCTGTCGGTCAACACAAGAATTCCTCTTGCATCGGCAATCTGACGTATAAGATTCTGCTTTTCCCTATCGGAAAACACTCGAAAACCGTTGGTTTCGATTATCGGCGCATCAATTAACGAGGAAAGCTTGATTTTGTCGTATCTTCCCTCAACAATCACTGCCTCTTTGATTTTCAGCAACTAAATCCTGCCCTCCTTTGCGACAAGCAAAAGCTGAGCTATAAGCTGTTCCATATAGAGCCTATCGTTCACCGATGAGGTTTTGAATTTTTCATCGGCTTCAACAAGCAAGTCAAGGCTTTTTCGCAACGCCTCGGTGGAAACCTTTGCAGTTGCATCTCGTGCTTTTTTCAGCGTAAACGTTCTGTTTTTGTACTCAAAATCCTTTGCAACGTCATCTTTGAGCACTCCGCACTCATCTGCTACTCTGATTCTGTACGCATCAACATACGAAGCTGACAGCACAAACAGCATCATAACAGGCTCCTCACGCTGATAAAAAAGCAAATCAAGCGTTTTGAAAGCCTTGTCGCCGTTGCCGTTTAAAACTGCATCGGAAAGTGCAAATATTTTTGTTTCAAGATTTTGCGTTGCGAGCTTTTCAATATCCTGTGCAGTGACCTCCTCACCCTGCGCATATGCACATATTTTTGCAAGCTCATTCTTAAGAAGGTTGAGGTCGTCGCCGCAGTAAGAAATAAGCTTTGAGGCGTTGAGGTGCGAAATCATCTTGCCGTTTTCGTTTGCCCACTTTGCGACATAGCGCTCAAGCATGGACTGATTGAGTTTGTTGAATTCGCAAACCGAGCCGTTTTTTTCTGCCCTTTTTATAAGCGATTTGAAAGCGGCGCTGTTTTTTGTCGGCACATAGGTTGGCATTGAAATTATCAGTACTGTCGTATCAACCGTTTTGTCGGTAATTTCCTTAAAACGAGCAAGAGAATCGGCGTCCATATTGTCAAAAAATATGTCTGAAACGAAAACGCAGTTGTACTCGCTCATAAACGGCACAATCTGAATTGACGCTGCAAAATCGTCGAGATTTATATCTCCGCTGAATTTATGGAAGTTAAAATCCGAGGGTGTTTTCCCCGTTACGGCGTTTACAAGCTGTTCCGAATAACGGCGCACAAACATCTGCTCTGTACCGTAGATTACATAAATCGGCGAGAACTGTTTTGACTTTATTTGTTTTTTGAGTTCGGATTCACTTATCTTTGACATTTGAACCTCCGCTGAATACAAGCTCCGCAACACCGTCGGAAGTTGTATAAATATTATTACTTATTTCCTTTATAGAACTATATCTGCTTTCGAGCAAGTTTTTATCTCCCGAAAAAATCACGTTTTTGCAGGAAAGCAACTCGCTGTTTTTAACGTTTGAATCGACAAGCAGATAATCGCACGTTCTGTACTTTTCGGGGAGCTTTGCAATATCCGACTTACTCGGAACAAACAACACCGTACTGTCGTTTATATTTAAATATTGATATGTAACCGTATCTATATTAATTACATCAAGTGCAGCAAGCGGGTTGAGATTTATTGTAAAATGACACTCGCCGCTGAATGTATCTATTGTGCCGCTGTATTTATCAAGCAATTTTTTATCGCCTGTATTATCATATACCAAAATATTTGATACGTCAAATTCCGAAATCAGCTGAGGAAGGTATTTTGAGTATTTTAATTTCGTATTTGGAATTATAATGCTGTCAATCGACGAAAAATCTCCCGAAATATCTTCAATTACCTGATAACCACTGCTGTTTGTACCACCGCATGCGATAAAAGAAATATTACTGCCGCACTCAACCGAAGCGGTTACCCCGCTTCCGACATTGTAAATTTTCAGCGTTGCAGTATTGCTTCCGATTATCGCATAAACTGCCCAGCCGACTGTCAGCACTATTGCCGAGGCGGTGACGGCACAGCGCACGTAAAAGCCCTTTGCCTTTATTGCATAGCCGATTATCACAAGCAAAGCAGTAAAAATCAGCCAGATGTAAAAATACGGCTTGTCGGAATTTACACAGGAATACGGAATCGATGCAAAAAGTGAAATTATCTTCAAAAGGAGCTTTCCGAAAATGTCTGCACCAAACGCAAAAGGATAAGCTAAAAACGAAATTACCGGGCAAAGATATAAAATTGACGCAAGCATTGCGCAAATCAGAACAACACTTACAATTGGCTCGGCAAAGAACGCAGTAAAAACAACAAAGGGCGATACCCTATGGAATGCAACGGTTGTAATCGGAATTATCCAGAGTGAAGCCGAAACTGAAACGGCAATAAGATTTATAGCTCCTCTGATGAATTTATGTTTTCCTTTTAGGTGAAGCTTTCGGTATAAATAACCTGCAATTTTGTTTGCCCACAGAATTATTCCTGTCGTTGCAGAAAATGACAACAACATTCCTATGTCACCGACCGAAAATGGATTAAAAATAGTAAGCACAATTGCCGCCGCTCCGAGGGAATTAAGTCCGTCCGTTCGTCTGAAAACAGCTTTTGAGCAATACGTGAGAATCAGCATAATTCCCGAACGCACAACAGACGGAGAGAAGCCCGTAACAGCCATAAAGCTGAATACTAATGCTAAAATCATAGCGGCAACAGCATATCTGTTTTTAATTATTTTCTTTATAAGAAATAAAGCAAAGCCTGCGACTATAGACAAGTGCATTCCCGAAACTACAATAAGAAAGCTTGTTCCTGTTTTTGAAAAATCGTCTTTTACGTCGCTTGAAAGTGCCTGCTTGTCGCCGAGCAAGACTGCCTTACAAAGAGATGAAGGGCTTTCGGGCAAAAGAGAGTCAAGCGAGCTTTTCATTGATTTTCTGATATTGACTGCAATACTGTATAATGAAAACTGTTTTTCACCTGTTGATTTTAAGCCGTCGCTTTCCTCGTCATAAAATGCGGTAAGATATATTCCTTTGCTCAGATTATAGCCTTCGTCAGTTTTATCGGCAGTAAGATGAGCAGTTATGCGGTCAAAATCTTCGACTTTCAAATCAACTATTGAAACCAATCTGATTTTTACGTTTTCACTTTTGCCGTTGATTTTGTCGGTTGAAATTATATAGGCATTACTGTTTTCGTTTTTCTGAACCTCGTCGCAGATATATCCTTCAATATTTAATTCTTTATCGGAATAATCGTTAATAAAAGGCTGATAAATATAATTCGAATACAGAAATATAGCAACACAAACCGCAAATGCAGTTACTCCGACAGTAATCAATAAATCAGCAAGTGATTTTTTGATTCTTATTTTATTTTTAATTACTTTAAAGAATATTCCGAGAAACGCAGACAGTGCAGACAAAATAATTATAATATTTGTAAGCGTCCCGTTTGCAAAATAAAAAACGACTGAAAGCACGGAAAGATAAGTAAGTCCCACCGTTGCCAACAGCCGTTTCATAAATTTCATCCTTTTCGGTTAATTACTTAAAGAACAAGGGAAGTTCATCAAGGAAAATAATGTCCTTGCGGTCTTTTGCATCTCCTTCGGCAAGTACAGCCGCCTTGCCGACGATATTTGCTCCTGTTTCTTGAACAAGGTTTTCAAGCGCTTTTAAGCTGTTGCCTGTTGAAATAACGTCATCGACAATAAGCACTCTCTTGCCCTTGAGAAATTCAGCGTCATTCTCGCCAAAATAAAGCTTCTGATGATTTTCCGTTGTGATTGAATCAACCTCTGCACAAATAGGATTGCGCATATAAACCTTTACGCCCTTGCGAGCTACAACGTAATTTCTGCATCCCTGTCTTGCCATTTCGTAGCAAAGCGGAATACCCTTGGCTTCTGCCGTTACAACAACATCGTGTTCGGGGCAGATTTTAAGAAGCTCCGACGCCGCTTTTTCGGTCATTTCAACATCGCCGAACATAATAAATGCGGCAATGTCAAGCTTATCGTTTACAGGGAACATTTCAAGCTCACGCTCAAGTCCTGCAATTTTCATTTTATATGTACTCATACCCTTTACCCCTTACGCCATCTGACCGTTGAGCTTTTTTCCGCCGAGAATGTGGAAGTGCATATGCTTTACGCTCTGACAGCCGTCGTCACCGCAGTTGTTTACAATTCGGTAGCCGTTATCAAGACCGAGAGTCTTGGTGATTTCGGGGATTTTTGTAAAGATATACGCAATAACGTCAGCGTTTGACTCGTCAACAGCATTTGCACAACAGATGTGCTGCTTGGGAATTACAAGAACGTGTACGGGAGCCTGCGGCTCAAGGTCGTAGAATGCGAGAATCTTATCGTCCTCATAAACCTTTTTTGACGGAATAGAGCCGTCTACTATTTTGCAGAATATACAATCAGCCATTGTTTATCGTCCTTTCAAAGTTAACAAATTATACAAATATATTTTAACTCTAATTTAAAATAAGGTCAATATTTATTTGCAAAAAACAGTTTATTTGCTCGACTTTTTGGAGGTGATTTTCTTTTCCTCGCCTCTGAGCAAGCGTTTGATATTGTCCTTGTGCTTTACGACTACAAATATTCCTATTACAAGTGCGGCAAAGGTAGAAAGCAGAACATATGCAAACGAATAATGAGCCGAGCAATAATCAAAAAAGAAAGTCATTATAAATGTGTACGGTGCATAGAGAATTGCACAGGTAATACTTGCAGCTGAAATAATTTTCGTTATAAGAAAAATAATTAAAAATGTCGCAATAATACAGAGGAATACTCTCCAGTCCTCAACAAGCATAAGAGCCGCCGCTGTTACAACGCCCTTACCTCCCTTAAAGTGGAAGTATACAGGATAGGAATGACCGAGAATACAGAAAATTCCGGCTATGTACTTACCGCAATTAATAACTTCATTTGTCAAGCCCGAATTCAAAGAGTCGGGAGAAGCGAAAGAAAAAATAAATCCTCCGATTAAAACTGCTATAATGCATTTAAGAGCGTCGCACACAATTGTTACGATTGCAGGGACTTTGCCCACACTGCGCAGTACGTT
>JBJEOX010000368.1:0-5804 GCA_051880935.1 Ruminococcus sp. | reverse complement strand
AGAGGACGTGAGCGCAGTCGTGATAAGAACATAATCATCTCCGAAGCAAGGGAAATGATTCAAAGCGGATATAAAGATATAACGCTGCTCGGTCAGAATGTAAATTCTTACGGAAAAAACTTACCTGACGGAGTGAACTTTGCAAAGCTGTTAAGTGAAATTGATTCAATCGACGGTGATTACTGGCTCAGGTTTATGACTTCTCACCCGAAGGACTGTTCAAAGGAGCTTATTGATACTATCGCAAACGGAACACACATAAGCAAGCATCTTCATCTGCCGTTTCAAAGCGGCTCTGACCGAATTTTAAAGGCGATGAATCGGCATTACGACCGAAAAAAATACCTTGAAATTGTAAATTACGCCAAAGAAAAAATCGAAGACGTTTCGCTTACAAGCGATATAATCGTAGGCTTTCCCGGCGAAACTTACGAGGACTTTAAGGAAACCCTTTCACTTATTAAAGAGGTTGAATTTACATCACTGTTTACGTTTATCTTTTCACCCAGAGTCGGCACTCCTGCCGAGAAAATGGACGACCCCATACCTTATGAAGAAAAGTCAAAGTGGTTCAGAGAGCTTCTTGATGTTCAGGAGGAGATTGCGGCAAAACGTTGTTCCTCAATGGTTGGAAGAATCGAAAAGGTTCTTATTGAGGGTGAAACAGGCAAAAACGATGAATTAACAGGCAGGACAAGCGGTAACATAATTGTTGAGCTTAAAGCTCCTGCCAACTTAATCGGAACATTTCAGAATGTTAAGATTACAAAAGCACGTAACTGGATTCTCAAAGGAGAATTAGTATAAATTTAAAATACGGAGGTAAAATTATGGATATTATTACACAGGCAAGAGAGCTCGGAAAGGCAATTCAGCAGGAAGAATCATACATCAGATTGCAGGAGGTTCAGGCAAAGGCTGACGCTGACACAGAGCTTCAGAGCTTAATCGGTGAATTTAACCTTAAGAGAATGTCAATCAATAACGAGGCTTCAAAAAAGGAAAGAGATCAGGACAAGCTTGCACAGCTTAACACTGAAATGAGAGAGGTTTACTCAAAGATTATGTCTAACGAAAATATGATTGCTTATAACGATGCAAAGGAAGAATTTGATGTTGTTGCAAACAGAGTGCTTGCAATTGTTCAGCAGTCTTGTGAGGGTGCAGATCCTGAAACTGCCGATTATTCACAGTCATCCTGTTCAGGCAGCTGTGAAAGCTGCGGCGGCTGTCACTGATTAGATTTATATTAAGTGAAAAGGGTGTGAGATTATGGCGGAGTTATCTCCGATGATGAAACAGTATTTTAAAATTAAAGAAGAAAATAAGGACAGCATTTTGTTCTTTCGTCTTGGAGATTTCTACGAAATGTTCTACGATGACGCAAAGCTTGCGTCAAAAGAGCTGGAGCTCACACTTACAGGCCGTGACTGCGGTCAGGACGAACGTGCGCCGATGTGCGGCGTTCCTTTTCACAGCTGTGAGGGCTACATAGCCCGCCTTGTTGCAAAGGGTTACAAGGTTGCAATATGCGAGCAGACCGAGGATCCTGCAAAGGCAAAGGGACTTGTTAAGCGTGATATAATTCGTGTTATCACACCCGGAACGGTTATGGAGTCGAGTATGCTCGACGAGAGCAAAAACAATTACATTTGCTGTATGTTTGCCAAGAGCAGGCATATTGGCATTTGTTTTTGCGATATTTCCACAGGAGAATTATACGCTACCGAGATTTCGGGCAAGGATTCATATAATGTTCTCACAAGTCAGCTTGCAAGCTACAATCCAAGGGAAATACTTATCGGCGGAGATATTGTAAAAATCAAAGAACTGCCAAAATTCATCAAGACAAAGCTTTCAGCAGGCGTTGAAATGCTTGAGGATGATAAGTTTGAATACACTCTTTGCAAAAATGCTGTTAACGAGCATTTTAAAGAGGAATCTGAAAATGTTGCTGACAGCGAAGTGCTTGTTTCTTCAATCGGTGCTTTGCTTTCGTACCTTAAGGATACGCAGAAAAGCGGACTTGAACGCATAAATCACATCGAGCTTTTCAGCGAGAGCCAGTATATGCGTCTTGACTACAACACACAGCGCAACCTCGAGCTTACACAGACAATGCTTACAAAAGAAAAGCGTGGCTCGCTGTTGTGGGTTATTGACAAGACAAAAACTGCTATGGGTAAAAGACTTATCCGCTCATGGCTTGAGCAT
Organism: Ruminococcus sp.; assembly: GCA_051880935.1. Classification (GTDB taxonomy): domain Bacteria; phylum Bacillota; class Clostridia; order Oscillospirales; family Acutalibacteraceae; genus Ruminococcoides. The sequence continues at coordinate 3,590 of JBJEOX010000368.1, read as the reverse complement.
CCGCTGATGAATATTTCATCAATCAATAACCGTCAGTCGGCTATTGAGGAGCTTGTAAATAACACAATGCTTCGTCTTGAAATTACCGACAATATTTCCGGAATTTTTGACATTGAAAGACTGATGACCAAGATCGTCTACGGCTCAGCGAATGCCAGAGATTTACGTTCGCTTTGCTCGGCAATTCAGAATCTGCCAAGAATTTCAGAGCTTATTTCCGATTGTAACGCATCATATCTGAAAAAGATTTATCGTGATATTGACACGCTTGATGATATATTCAGCCTGATTGACAATGCAATTGTTGAAGAACCTCCCTTTACTATACGAGAGGGCGGAATGATTAAGCGTGGATATAACGAAGAGCTTGATTCCGTAACGGGCGATATGAACAATTCAAAGGATATCCTTGCAAAAATCGAAGCTGACCAGAGAGAAGCTACGGGTATTCCCAAGCTCAAAGTCGGTTACAACAGAGTTTTCGGTTATTATATCGAAGTTACAAATTCTTATAAAGACCTTGTGCCCGACACTTACATAAGAAAACAAACGCTTACTAATTGTGAAAGATATATAACGCAGGACTTAAAAGAGGTTGAGGGCAGAATACTCGGCGCAAAAGACAGGTCTGTAGCACTTGAGTTTTCTATCTTTGATACTATAAGAAATACTGTTGCAGATAATCTTGAACGTATTCAGAAAACTGCAAAAGCAATTGCAACGCTGGATGTTATCACTTCGCTTGCAAATGTAGCTTCAGACAACCGCTATGTACGACCTGATGTGAGTCTTTCATCTGCAATAAGAATCAAGGATTCCCGTCACCCTGTTGTTGAGGCACTTTTAAAGGACTCTCCTTTTGTTCCGAATGACGTTTATCTTGACAGCAACAGCGACAGGGTAGCAATAATCACCGGTCCGAATATGGCGGGTAAATCGACATATATGCGCCAGATTGCCCTTATTGTGCTTATGGCTCAGATGGGCAGCTTTGTTCCTGCTTCATCTGCTGAAATCGGCATTGTAGACAGTATTTTTACAAGAGTAGGTGCGTCTGACGATTTGGCTTCGGGGCAGTCAACCTTTATGGTTGAGATGAGCGAGGTCGCTAATATTGTTAAGAATGCGACCTCAAAAAGTCTGCTTATTCTTGATGAAATCGGCAGAGGTACTTCTACCTTTGACGGTATGAGTATTGCAAGAGCCGTGCTTGAATTTTGTGCAGATAAAAAGAAGCTCGGAGCAAAAACACTGTTCGCTACACACTATCACGAGCTTACAGTAATGGAAAATCTCCTCGACGGTGTAAAAAATTACAGCATAGCCGTAAAAAAACGTGGCGACGATATAACATTTTTGCGCAGGATTATTCCGGGTGGTGCTGACGACAGCTTTGGTATTGAGGTTGCAAAGCTTGCAGGAGTGCCGCAGTCAATAATTAACCGTGCAAAAGAAATTCTCTCGGAGCTTGAAAGCGGCGACGGGGGAAAGGTTGAAATAATCAAAGAAGAAAATAACGATATGCAGCTTTCACTTTTGGGCGCAGTACAGAGTCCTGTTATTGATAGATTGAAAGCGGCAGATTTAAATACACTTACTCCGATTGAAGCAATGAATTTGCTTTATGAATTAAAGAGTATGATTTAGTTTGTTTGAAAGGCGGTGATATTATGGGTGTTATTAATGTTCTTGACAAGCACGTTGCAGAGCTTATTGCGGCAGGCGAAGTTGTTGAACGTCCTTCTTCTGTTATAAAAGAACTCGTTGAAAACTCAATAGACGCAGGTGCTAAGAACATCACCGTTGAAATCAAAAACGGCGGAACAACATTTATGCGTGTCACCGACGACGGATGCGGAATCTTGAAAGAGGACATCAAGGTGGCTTTTTTAAGACACGCAACGAGCAAGGTTAAAGTTGAAAACGACCTTGACTGCATTTCGACCCTCGGTTTCAGAGGTGAAGCACTTGCATCAATCTGTGCAGTATCACGGCTCCAGCTTATTACAAGAAATATAAATGAAGAAATTGGTTCGAGCTATGAGATTGACGGTGGAGAGGAAATTTCTTTTGATGATGCAGGCTGTCCTGTCGGCACAACCTTTATTATCAGGGATTTGTTCTACAACATTCCTGCAAGGGCGAAGTTTTTAAAAAAGGACGTTTCAGAGGGAAACGCAGTATCAAATATTACTGACAAAACTGCACTTTCGCATCCTGAAATTGCATTTACTTACATAAAAGACGGCAAACAGGCTCTGAAAACTTTTGGCGACGGAAAGCTAATATCAGCGATATATTCTGTATTCGGCAAGGATTTTGCAAACGGATTGATTCCGGTTGAATATGAGCTTGACGCCATAAAAATCAAAGGCTACGTTTCAAAGCCTGTCAATTCACGTCCGAACAGAAATATGCAGAATTTCTTTATCAACGGACGTTACGTCAAAACAAGAACTGCTATGGCGGCGATAGAAGAAGCGTTTAAGGGCTCAATTATGGTCGGCAAATTCCCATCCTGTGTGCTTAACATTGAACTTCCGTTTGAAATGATTGACGTTAATGTTCACCCTGCAAAAATTGAAGTGCGTTTTATAAATGAGCGACCTGTTTTTGATGCAGTCTACCATGCAGTAAAGTCTGCACTTATGAAGTTTGACAGCCGAAAAAACGCATCATTTAAAAATAATACGGTTTTTAAAGAACGCAGTAATTTCAATCCATTCAATAATGCACAGGCTATACTTCCAAAGAAAAACGAAACTCCGGTTGTTACTCCTGTTGCACTGTCAAAGCCTGTCACAACTCAGAAGAAAGATGATTTCAATCCTTTTGAAAGCGTGAGCTTTAGTTCAGATAAAGCTGAAAAGCCTGCTGAGCCGAAAAGAAAGAGTATTGATAATATAAAGCTATCTGATTCGGCAAATCCGTTTAATCTCTATTCAAAGCAGGCTGTAAATAACGCTAAAAAAGAGGCTGCATTTAAGCCTCAGCAGGAGTTTATTCCTGCAATAACAGCAGAACCAAAACAGGAAGAGATAACTGTTAAAAAGGAAGCTACATCTGAAATTTCTAAAAAAGAAAATAAAGATATTGATTTGGTTGATACTAAATCAGATTCAGATTCTATTTTAATTAATCAGAATGAAACTGAAATAAGATACATCGGAGAAGCTTTTGGTACATATATAATTGCAGAAAAGAATAAAAAAGAAATTCTTTTTATTGATAAACACGCAGCACATGAGCGTATGATTTACGAAAAACTGAAAGCAGAAAAGGCTGCTTCGTTTTCTCAGATTCTTCTCCGACCGATAACCGTTACGCTTGAAAAATCCGAGTATGACGCTGCGATTAATAACCTTGATATGTTCAATGCCTGCGCCTTTGACGTTGAGGACTTCGGCAACAGTACTGTAATTGTAAGGAGCGCACCTCAATACCTTGACGCCGCAGACATAAGCGACTGTATTGCAGAAATGGCTGATTATATTGCAATGGGTAAAAATGATATTTTTACCGAAAAAATGGATTGGTTTTATCACAATGTTGCTTGTCGTTCCGCAATTAAGGCGGGGAATAAGAGCACT
>JBJEOX010000367.1:0-5861 GCA_051880935.1 Ruminococcus sp. | reverse complement strand
ATTCGGAATTATCTGAATTACAGGAGGAAATCACTTGAACAGAGAAAATAAAAGAAGAAAATTTGAAAAGGGATATTATAAAACTAATCCGTGCAATGACAGCTTTACCTGTAAGGTATGCACAAGGCTTGTTACGCCTGAAAGTGCCGGAAGTACTCACCGCAACCATTGTCCTAACTGTCTTACCAGTCTTCATCTCGACAATGAGCCGGGAGACAGAGAGTCTGACTGCGGAGGAATAATGGACGCAATAGGCGTATGGGTTCGAAAAAACGGTGAATGGGCAATAATTCATCGATGCAGAAGATGCGGAAAATTAAGCTCAAATCGCATAGCTGCCGATGATAATCCAATGAAACTGATGTCAATTGCTTTAAAGCCGTTGTGTACACCGCCATTCCCGATAGAAAGAATTGAGGAAATGACTGAATATATGGGCGGTGACGGAAGCCTTTATCCCAAGTCAAAGTAATAGTAATTATGTTTATAAAAACAGCCTTCGAATCAAGAAGTTCGAAGGCTGTTGATTTTTGTAATAAAAAAGGTTATACCGAAAAATGCACCCTAACATTTTAATTATATCATATTGAATAATTTAGTTCAATAGGTTTTATAAAAATAAAAAATTAAATATTTTAAATAAAAGTGTTGACAATGTTAAAAATGTTGTGTATAATATAGACAAAGAAAAGGAAATCAAAGGAGGTCTTAAATATGATGAAAAGAAAACCTTCAATTAGACATATCAAAGATTTTTTACGGAGCTTACCCCCCAACACATAAAACCGGGTACAGTAAGTAACGGTTAAAGCTAACTTGTTTGTGTCGGAACAACTGATCGTTTAGATGTTATAAAACATAAAGAATGAATAATTAATGCAGATCAAGTAATAGTGTTCCGAATTTAACTTAACAGTCTGATTTCTCTTATATTTGTAATAATATCTTTAAAATGAAATAAATCTAATCAGAGATATAATAAGATATTATTAATGAAACCGTAAATTTCATTTGCAGACTGTATCGTCCCAATAAGTGAATTTTAATAATTTGCGAGTTGTGCTCGGTGAAACTGACATATAACAAAATTTAATATATATTATCGAAAATTTATAAATGGTGGTTAGACCAATGAGAAGTTAACTTATATTCATAACAAATATGGATAGGAGAAATTCCCATGTACAGGTAATTTTATTAACATATAGATTAAATTACAAAGGATTGAGTCCAAAGTACAAATAAGTTAATAAAAGCTGTTCAATTCACTAATACTAACAATACATTGTTAAGTAATAAGGCTTTAAATTAAAAAATTATATAATAAGTTATTAATTAAATTAAAGCAAACAGAAGAATTAACAGCAAAAACAAAATTCAAAAACAATAAGCGGTGGTTGTAGTAACAATCACCGCTTTTCTTTGTTATAGGAGCAAATTTTATTCAGCAGACTTATAGTTATTAACCTGCATTCTTAAGCTGAAGTCTTAATTTATCAGAAATCATAGCAATAAATTCGCTGTTAGTAGGCTTACCTCTGTCGTTGTGAATTGTATATCCAAAATACGAGTTAAGCACATCAATATCACCTCTGTCCCAGGCAACTTCAATAGCGTGTCTGATAGCACGTTCAACTCTTGATGAAGTCGTTTCGTATTTTTTAGCCACAGAAGGATATAATTGTTTTGTAACAGCATTGATTATTTCCGGTTTCTCAACGGACATAATAATCGAATCTCTCAGATAATGATAACCTTTAATATGCGCAGGAACACCGATTTCGTGAAGAATCTCGGTAACTTTAAGCTCTATACCGAAAATATCAAGATTCATTGTCTTGTTGAGTACGTTATCACGGTTTTTCTTTACAAGACCTACAATGTTTTCGCACATTTCTTCAATGTTGTAAGGCTTCAAAACAAAGTAGGTTGCACCTGAGCACATTATTTCTCTTTCAAGTACGGGACTGTGGAATGAAGAAAATACGATAAAAATCGGCGAATGTTGATTTTGTCGTTTAATGTTCCTCATTACTCCGATTGCATCGAGCCTTGTCATAAAAGAATCCATTAAAACAGCGTCAGGTTGTTCCTGCTTAATGCGGCTCAGCAGCTCGTCTCCGTCTTTAGCACAGAACGATGCAGAAATATTAAAATCTTGCAATACTTTTAAATTTTCCTGCGAAAATTCTGCTGCGTCATCAGTGATGATTAATTTAATGTTGTTGTCCATTGTGAAATTCCCCCAAAATATTGTTGTGAATTAATATTACCACAAAATGGTAAACTTGGCAATACTTTCCAAATAATTTTTTTAAAAAATTGAAAAAATATTTTAATTAAGATTTTTCGACAAAGAAAAATCTTCAATATATGGGGTTATTCGTCATAATTCGTCACCATATTTTGTGCCGTTATTCCGTAGCCCTCAGAGGGATTGTTCAAGAACACGTGTGTTACGGCACCAACAAGCTTGTCATTCTGGATAATCGGACTTCCGCTCATACCCTGTACAATGCCTCCGCAGTATTTCATTAATTTCTCATCTGTAATTTTAATTACAAAATTTTCATTACAGTCAGAGTTTAGATTGACGATTTTCGTAATTTCAATTGAATAATATTGCGGTTCCTCGCCGTCAATCGTTGTATACAGCTCTGCGTTTCCTGTTTTAATGTCATTATTTTCTGCAATTTCAATTTTTCTTTCTTTATTAGAAAAATTGTCAGAAATTGTTCCATATACTCCGACTTCAGTATTCTTGATTAGATAACCAATTGTACTTTCGGTGAAATATCCGTTAAGGCTACCTGCTTTTCCGAAGCTGCTCTTTGTTACGCCGTTTATATTTGCGTGTACTGCTTCTCCCGAACCGAGCGGCAAAAGCAGTGAAGTGTCATTGTCACAAATACCGTGACCGAGTGCTGCAAAGTAATTATTGTCGGTATCATAATACGTTATTGTACCGATTCCGGCACAACTATCTCTTACCCATGCACCGATAAGATACATTCCCGCAGTGTTTTTCTTTGGCGAAATACTTTTACAGAGCTCTTTTCCGTTTCTTACAACAGTAAGAGTTAATGTTTCACCGCTTGAATTAACAGCTGCTTCCTGCAAGGCTTCATTTGTACAGATTGCTTCTCCGTTTACTTCCTTAATAATGTCATTTACTTTTAGTCCGCCTTCTTTTGCAGGGCAGACATATTTGTTTCCGTCATAATAGCTTTCAAGATTAATTACGACTACGCCGTTGTTGTAAAACTTAACTCCAAACGGTTGACCGCCAAGATAAACGCTTTGATTTTCGGTTTCCGATACTGCTGTAATTTGTGAAAATCCAAGTAAAATTGCTCCTGATAAGGCAACTGATAATATTTTTTTAAATTTTTTCAAAAAATCACCTTCTTTCCGTTGCCTTTATTATCGTTTGCATTTATAATATAAGATAAAACAGGCTATAAAATATTAAAATTTTATTTGGAAGTAATCTTTTTATCTTTGAGATAAAACCGTGATTTTTTCAAAAAATTTTCACAAAATAAATGATTTTCAATTTTTGAGGTATATATGGCAGATTTTCAAAACGAGCTTAAAGGTTTAAGCGAAGAAGAAGTAAGACAGCGAGTTAATGAAGGAAAGGTAAATATTTCTTCAAATTTAAAAACAAAGTCGGTTAAGCGTATTTTTTATGACAATATTTGTACGTTGTTTAATGCAATTAATGTTGTTCTTTTCATTGCGCTTTTGATTGTCGGTTCCTATAAAAATATGCTTTTTATGGGGATTGTGCTTGCAAATATCACAATCGGAATTGTTCAGGAAATCCGTTCCAAAATCAGTGTAGATAAGCTGACAATACTATCTGAGAAAAAGGTAACCGTACTACGTAACGGAAAAATTATTGAAATAAGCAAGGAAGAAATTGTCCTTGACGATATCCTTGTGCTTTCACGAGGCAGTCAGATTCCTGCCGATTGCGTTGTGTGCAAAGGTGAATGTAAGGTAAATGAGAGTCTGCTTACCGGTGAATCCGATTTAATTTTGAAGAAAGAAAATGATGAGTTGCTGTCGGGTAGCTTTATTGCATCGGGAAAATGCTTTGCAAGGGTTAATAAGGTAGGTGCCGATTGCTACGCTGCAAAAATCAATAACGAAGCAAAGTATATCAAAAAAGTAAATTCTCAGATTCTTAAATCTTTTAATTTTATAATAAAGCTCTGTACTTTTGTAATTTTTCCGATAGGAATATTCTTCTTTTTCCGTCAGTTCGGAATTCAGGGAGGAGATATTCAGGGTACGGTTGTCAGCACTGTAGCTGCAATTGACGGAATGATTCCGAAAGGAATGATATTGCTAACAAGCACAGTCCTTGCTGTATCTGTTATCAGAATGTCCTCAAAAAAGGTACTTGTTCAGGAAATGTACAGCATTGAATCGCTTGCAAGGGTTGATGTGCTTTGCCTTGACAAAACAGGTACTCTGACAACCGATAAAATGAATGTAAGTGATATTATTAATTTTGATGCTGATGAAAACGAAGTAAAAACTGCACTTTCGTCAATTGTTTCAGCGTCTGATGAAATCAATGCAACGCTATACGCAATCAGGGACTGCGTAGGAGAAACAAAACCGCTTAATTGCAGTAAATTTGTTCCGTTTTCTTCTGAAACAAAGTGGTCGGGAGGAACATTCTATAACGGAAAATCTTATGTTATCGGTGCGGCTGAGTTTGTTTTTCGTGACAGAGAAAAATATAAAGAAGTTTTTGATGAAATAGAAAAAATAAGTCAGACCGTTCGTATCCTCGTGCTTGCATCCTCGGATTGTGAAATAACAGAGTCAGAAATTCCGCAAAATCTCACACCTATGGCTATAGTTCTGATTAAGGACACCTTGCGTGACAACGTAAATGAAACTGTAAATTACTTCAAAGAACAGGGAGTAACGCTAAAGGTTATTTCTGGTGACAGCGTAAAGACTGTAAAAAATATCGCTATTGATACGGGAATTGAGGGTGCAGAAAACGCTGTTGATATGACAACAATTACAACTGACGACGAACTGTACGAGGCGGCTGAAAAGTACAACGTATTCGGCAGAGTAACGCCAATTCAAAAGAAAAAGCTTGTAATTGCACTAAAAGAACACGGACATTCCGTAGCAATGACAGGCGACGGTGTAAACGACGTCCTTGCACTCAAAGAAGCCGATTGCTCAGTTGCAATGGCGTCAGGCAGTGATGCCGCAAGAAATGTATCACAGCTTGTTCTTGTAAACAACGACTTTGCCTCAATGCCCGATGTTGTGGCTGAGGGACGAAGAACAATCAACAACCTTGAGCGCAGTTCCTCGCTTTACATGGTAAAAACAATCTATTCGGTAATACTTTCGATTTTCTTTATATTTTTCCATATGCAGTATCCGTTTGAGCCGATTCAGCTTACGTTAATCGGAGCGTTTACGGTCGGTATACCGTCATTTGTGCTTGCATTACAGCCGAACAAAAACATAATTAAAGGTAATTTTACATTTAATATAATAGCAAGGGCGTTACCAGCCGCAATCTGCGTAGTTACCAATATAATCACTGCGGCAATAGTGTGTAAATTCATTGCTTTGCCGACACCCGAGTTTTCAACAATCTGCGTGTATACAACGGCAATTTCGTGTATGTTGCTTGTAATCAGGCTTTCGCTGCCTGTTAATGCATTGCGTGCAGTTATGCTTGCAGTCTGTACCGCAGGAATTGTATTAGGCAGTATCTTTTTCGGTCAGTTCTTCTCATTAGCTCCTTTGAGCTTTGACGGACTTGTACTGCTTGCTATTTTGGTTGCAGCTACAATAATTATTTTCAATAT
>JBJEOX010000366.1:0-5884 GCA_051880935.1 Ruminococcus sp. | reverse complement strand
ACAAATTTCTTATGATTTTAACCATTCTTTAAAAAATTCGAATATTAAATATAGCTATTTTAATAACAACTATATACTAACAGCTCCTTAATTCCATTTTTCAAAAGTTCAGAGTAATCAAGTTACAAAACAATATCAACAAAAATGTTCTTTCGCTATTATACCAAATCGACAAAGTTTCTCTCCTTAAACGATAATTATTGAATACCATTTTCAATGATGATATAATCAAATTAAGTACAGTCGTACTGAATTAAATAATTTTAGGAGTGAGATTTAATGTTGAAAAAAGCAAAATCGGCAGTCAGCATAGTACTTTCGATTTTAATGGTTATTTCCTGCTTTGCATTTGCAGATTTTTCTGTTTCGGCAGAGGAATACAAAACCGTTTACTTCAATAACGGCGAAGGCTGGGATGAGGTTTACTGCTTTATCTGGAACAACACCGGCGCTAACGCCAAATGGCCCGGAGAAAAAATGGATTTGATTGGAGATAACGTCTGGTCATATACCGTAAAAACCGACGCCAACAACATCATCTTTGGCAACGGAGGAAGCGGCAAGGGCAACCAGACCGACGATTTAATTCTCCCCGGCGACGGATACGTATACGACAGCGCAACAAAGGAATGGTCGGTTTACAGCAGCGCACCGAAAATTTCGAGCAATATAGTAAGCGGCTGTGAGTTCAAAGACACGCTGAACATCACAATATCCGTTCCATCAGGCGAATCCTCTTACTACACAATCAACGATTCCGAACGTGTGGATTTTACCGACAAAGCTGAATTTACCCTCGGCAATGATACCGATTCGCCAAAGGAATACACAATCAAGGTTTATTCCGAAAACTCCCTCGGTAATATGGAAAAAACCTTTGTGTATAAAAAAATCAACACAACTACAAACACCGTTGAGTCAACTGCCGTTCCCTATTTTGCAGAGTCGGGCAGTCTTTACGCTCACGCTCAGTCAAATTCAGCGAGCACACAGGCTTGGCAGGAATGGGAATCCTTGTGGGGTCCTAATTCCTCGGTCGGAGTACGCTACTTCTTCCTGCCGCCCACTGCAAGCGACAGTGAGGTTGAGCTTTACAACTCCTTTGACAACAGCGTAATCATCAACGGCGTCGAAATCAAGCCGAACACCTCTGCAATCGTAAGCTACACAATCGGCGAGACAACTACAGCTTTGGTAGAGAACTCTTCATTCTCGGCATACGTTGAATTTTACAAATCCGACAGCGAGGTATCGCTCTACATTAACGACACAACGGGCGTTTACACCGACAGCAACGGAAATACGGTTGAAACCGACTTCTATTCGTTCCTTACCGCCAACAAGGAAAACGCCGTAAACGGTGCTCAGTGCACTATTATTGACGACAGCGGAATCAACGACACAACGCTGAAAAAGATTAAGGGCAGAGGCAACTCCACGTGGAGAGATTCCGACAAAAAGCCGTTCAACATCAACTTTGACAGCAAGACGAGCATAGGCGGAATTACAAGCAAGAAATTCTCGCTTCTTGCAAACGCAAAGGACGGCACTCTCCTGCGCAACAGAATTATGTACGATTTTGCCGACGAGGTAGGCTCTCTCTACTCACCCGATTCTCAAAGCGTTGATTTGTACATCAACGGCGTTTACAAGGGCGCATATCAGATTACGCAGAAGGTTGAGCTTGGCAAAAACTCTCTCGTTTCACTCAAAGACGAGTCAGACACGCTGACCGAAAACTTCAACTTCCTCATAGAAGTTGACATATGGAACTATGCAGGCGATGTAAATTTTGAAAGCAACAGAGGAATTCACGTAGTCTGCAAGTCACCCGACCTTGAGGGCTATGACGGCGTTGACGAAATGCTTAATGCTCAGTATAACTTCATAAAGAGCAAATACCAACAGCTTGAGGACGCACTGTACTCGGGCAATATGTCAGACCTCGAAGCAATATGCGACGTTGATTCACTCGCAAGAGCATATCTGCTTCAGGAGTTCTCAAAGAACTGCGACGGCGGTATGACAAGCTGTTTCTTTACATATGTAGCAGCTGACGGCAAATTTATTGCCGACCCCATCTGGGACTGCGACAGCGGACTCGGAAATGTTTACTGCACAAGACAGAACGCAACAAACACAGCCTACACCGAGGGCTGGGCAATAAAAACAGCGCAGTACGACAAAACTAAAATGACGAATATCCTCGGTCAGGGCTTCAGCGTTGAGGGTACAACAGCAAACGGCGAAACCTTTGAAGAAGTTGTAAAAAGGCTCTGGAACGATGACTTTATCCCTGCAATTGCTGTGCTCAAGGGCGAATCAACCGCTACAGGAACAAAGCTCAAGAGCGTTGAAGAGTACAGAAACATTTCACCGAATGCATCATATCTTAACTACTATATGTGGAAATATCAGTGGTTCCCATACTATGAAGCACTCGGCGGCACTTACTCGGGCGACCTTGACGGTCAGATAAACTATATGTACGACTGGATCGTGAAACGTGAAAAGTGGATGACAAAGACGATTAACAACATTATCGACGTTCCCGATGATAACTATTACCTCACAGGCGTCGGCTTTGGCGGCTGGGGCGCAAAGGATTATATGCTCACCAAAGCCGACAACGGCAGCTACACAATTGACGTAACGCTTTTAAAAGACACCGAATACACGTTTAAAATCTTTGACGGCGAGGCAAAGAATTACTATACTGCCGACTTAAGCGACGAAACAACCGCAAAATATATAAGCTACGAGAGCAAACATAATAACGCAACGATTACGCCGAGCGAGGATCTTGACGTTACAATCATCTTCAACGGCAGCAGCTTTATTCTCAGGCTGATTGAAAATAAGCTTGGTGACGTAAACCTTGACGGAGTTGTAAACGTTGCTGACGCAACCGAAATTCAGAAACATCTTGCGTCACTTGTAGTTTTGACCGACAAGCAAATTGCACTGGCAGACGTTGACGGCAACGGCAATGTTTCAATTCAGGACGCAACAAAAATCCAGAGAATATGCGCAGGGCTTGATAGATAATCAGCATTTCTCTGAAAGGAAACAGCATTATTAAATTAATAAAATAACAACAGCACCGCACACTCAGAAATCAATCCGAATATGCGGTGCTGATATTTTATATAAAAACTTCTATTAACCGAGGACATAGCACGCCGTGTCCCTACGACTGTAAAGGAAACCTTTGTGCAAAATCGCCGCTCACAAAAAACTTTACCGATATCTCAATCTATAATTCGGGCAACCGTTTTTACCTGAATATCCGATTTTTCCACTCGACTTGCCCGCAGGGGCACCCTGCCTACTCTCTGCCGGCACGTACGAACATTGAGCAGATTATGAACATAAAGCCGAGAAGAATGTCAAGTCCAATATCAAAAACGTCAGCTACAAGAAAGGAATCGGAATAAAACAGCTTTAAGAACAGGCAAAGCAGTCCGCAAGCCGCAATAGGAACGGCAAGCTTGCCTGCGACTGTCAGCTTTTTCTGCCTTTCATCCTCTGTTGTCCCCTTTGTAAATGCCGTCAAGCCGAACATTCCCGTAATAAATTTCAGAATTATCGAAACCAGAATTACAAATGCAAGGACATAAACATAGAGGTCAACACCCTCTTGCGACCACGCCGGGATAATTACGTCGGCAAATTTATAATAAAGCAGTGAGCCCGAAAAAATCAGGCTGATAATCATTACAAGCGACACTACCCGCAAATTGTTTTTCATAATATTGATATTGCACCTGCCTTTTACGTTTTTGTTATCATTATAATATGATAAACCATAATTTGTCGAGTGCCTCAGACAAATTATGGTTTAGCTCAATATACGGCATATAAATCTTATCCGATAAGCTCCTTGATTTTTGCCTCGGCGGCGGCTGCGTCAGCCTTACCTCTGCTGTTCTTCATAACAAAGCCGACAAGTGCCTTGATTGCCTTTTCCTTGCCGTTTTTGTAGTCCTCAACAGCCTTTGCGTTGCTCTCAACAGCCTGCTTGCAAAGCTCAAGCATTGCGTTCTCATCAAGTCCGCCCATATCGCTCTCGCTGATAAATTCAAGCGCACCCTTGCCGCTGTCAAGCATTTTTTCAAGCGTTGCTTTAGCAAGATTGTTGCGGATTTTGCCGCTGTCAAGCAGCTTTACAAGCTCGTTCAACTGCTCGGGCGATACGGCAACGTCAAAAACTTCCTTGTCAGATTCGGTTTCAACTCTGCTGAAAATCTGACCGATAATGAAGTTAGAAACAGTCTTGGGCGACTTAACACCCTCACAAGCCTTGTCAAAATATTCGCTTATGTTTCTGTATTTTGTAAGGAGCTGAGCGTCCTTTTCGGGGATTCCGAGCTCGTCAACGTAGCGTTTGCATTTTTCAGTCGGAAGCTCGGGGAGGGACGCCTTAATCTCCTCAACCTCTTCACTTGCAACGTGAATTGTAACAAGGTCGGGGTCACGGAAATAGCGGTAATCGTGAGCGTCCTCCTTACTTCTCATTGACGAAGTAGTATTTGTTGCATCGTCATAGCGCAAAGTTTCCTGCACAACCTGACCGCCGCTTTCAATCAAATCAACCTGACGTTCAAACTCGTATTCCATAGCCTTGCAGATGTTGTTGATTGAATTCATATTCTTGATTTCGGTACGTGTGCCGAGCTTTTCACTGCCGACGGGACGAACCGAAATATTTACGTCACAGCGCATTGAACCTTCCTGCATTTTGCAGTCGGAAATACCGATATATCTCATTACCTGCTGGAGCTTTTCAACGTACTCCCTCGCCTCGTCAATTGAACGGATGTCAGGCTCGGAAACGATTTCAATAAGCGGAACACCGCCACGGTTATAGTCAACATAGGTGTCGCCGTGCTGATGAATCAGCTTTCCTGCGTCCTCTTCAATGTGAATGTGGTGAAGTCTGATTTTCTTGCCGCTTGAAAGCTCAACATAGCCGCCGATTGTAAGCGGAGCGTAGAGCTGGCTAATCTGATAAGCCTTCGAAAGGTCGGGATAGCAGTAGTTTTTTCTGTCCATCTTTGAGATTTCGGCAATCTCGCCGTGTGTGGCAAGACCTGCCATAATTCCGTATCGCACAACCTGACGGTTAAGCTTGGGCAGCGTGCCGGGAAGTCCGATACAAACGGGACAGCAATGTGTGTTAGGCTCACCGCCGAACTGCGTTGTACAGCCGCAGAAAATCTTTGTCTTTGTAGCAAGCTCAATATGGGTTTCAAAACCCGCAACTAATTCGTATTTCACAGCTTAACACCCCACTTTGTATCCTTAAAGTTTTCTCCTGCCGCCTGCTGATATTTATAAGCGGCATTGAGTATTGTAGCCTCGCCGAAGCTCTTGCCGATAAGCTGCATACCAATCGGCATACCCTTTGCGTTGAATCCGCAGGGAACCGAAACACCCGGCAATCCTGCAATATTTACGGGAACAGTGCATATATCGGTAAGATATGTTTCAATCGGGTCGGAAACAGCACGTCCCATTTCAAAAGCCGTCATAGGAACAGTCGGGGCAAGAATAACGTCGCAGTGAGTAAATGCGTCGTTGAATGCCTTTACAATTGTTCCTCTTAAATTCTGAGCCTTTTTGTAGTAAGCGTCGTAGTAGCCTGCCGAAAGTACATAAGTTCCGAGCAGGATTCTGCGCTTTACCTCTTCGCCAAAGCCCTCGGAGCGTGTGCGGCAAATCATATCGTGAGTGCCGTTGTAGTGCTCAGTCTTGTAGCCGTAGCGGATACCATCATAGCGACCGAGGTTTGAAGAAGCCTCTGCGCAGGCGATGATATAATAAACAGGAAGAGCAAACTTGAGCGCAGGCAAATCAAAGTAAACAATCTCTGCACCGAGCG
>JBJEOX010000365.1:0-5924 GCA_051880935.1 Ruminococcus sp. | reverse complement strand
TCGGAATCCAAAGCAAAGGATTCCGAGCTTTTAATAATTTGCATTTCAATATTGGCTCGAGAAGTGTTTACGGTATTGCTGTAAAAAAGTATTTGCCTGTGGAATTGATTTCCTGCAAAATTGCTAAACATTATAAAATTTTTGTCGACAACGCAAATGTTTTTTGTTATAATAAAATATAATAATTAATCTTTTTTAAAGGGGAAGTCAAGCAATATGAAACATAATGATTTTTTAAAAGTATTTAATGAATTTGTCGCTGATAAAAACATTCAGTCGGATGAAGAATTTGACAAGGTTTTTGAAGAATTTATAAGACAACAGAATTTTTTAGATGATGATGCAATAAGCGAGGAAGACGCAAGTGATGCTTATGATTTTTTGGAGCTGGCTGAAACGGCTTTATCTAAAAAAGAGGCACTAAAATATGCAAAGAAAGCGCTTGAAATTGAACCGGACAATGTTGATGCGGAAGCGATGGTTGCTGAGTTGACGGCAAATTCAGCAGAGAGCTTGCTGGACAAGTTTAAAAAGCTGATTGATAAAACTGAAGTCAGTTTAAAATCACAGGGATATTTTGATGATGAAAACATAGGCGAATTTTGGCTGATTCCTGAAACAAGACCGTATATGAGATTGAGAGCAAAATATGTGGATTTATTATTGGATTGTATGATGTTCAGAGCGGCGGCAAAAGAATGTGAAAATATGCTGCGTTTGTGCGAAAATGACAATCTTGGAATAAGATACCGATTAATGCATATTTATGCATATCTGGAAGATGAGGGTGCCGCAATAAAGCTCTTTAAACAATACGAGGAAGAGCAGAGCGCTATGTTTCTTTTGCCTTTGTCAATGCTATTTTATAAGTTGGGCGATTTTAAAAAATCTGCTAAATATCTTAAAGAGTTAAATAGCGTAAATAAAGATACCTTGAAATTTTTCCGGATTTACGTAAGCGGTGACAAAGATGAATTTATAGATAGCTTAAAACCTTTTGGTTACAGACCGTTTTCAATAGAAGAATTTGTTGCAGAATTGAGTGAAAATAACTTTATGTTTGTACTAATGGATTCGTATTTCAAATGGGGTTTGAAAAAATTGAGAAATATGAAAAAATAAAACATTGTTCAAATCATAAAATAGTTTTAAATTAAAAAAGGTCGGCCAATCGATTAACGGTTAGCCGACCTTTATGTATTACGATACTCCCATTCTTTCACCTAATCTCAGCATTGCCTTGCAGAATAAATCTTCATTTGTCAGTGTTATCTGTAACGGGTCGCCCTCACGAATACGCAGAGTCCTTCGGATTTCCTTAGGAATAACTACTCTGCCTAAATCGTCAATTCTTCTTACAATACCGGTAGCCTTCATATCTGAAATCTCCCTTTATTTAAATTTAAAATTTTCACCGATTTTTAACCGCAAAAGAATTTGCGGCGGTTGCATAAGTTGCTTTAATATTGTTTGTTCTCACTAATTTTTTATACTGAAAATAATAGCGAAATTTCAATTTTAAGACAAGGTATTTTATGGAATTTTTTGTACTTTATATGATCTGTATTGTGTTTTGAAAAGCAATCAGGGCTTGTACTGTTTTAAATAACAGAGTATAATATATATAGCGATTTTTCAGAATGACTGTTTAGACAAGAGGATGAAAATGGAAAAATTAAGATTTCTCATCACTAAAGAAGGCTTCCGTGTAGACGAGGTTGTTTATTCGGAAAAAGAAATTAAAAACATGGCGGAGGATTTCGCAAAAGTTCCCTATGAAACGCTATATGAGCTGGCTTTTCAGAAATGTCCCGATTACTTTGATACAGCGGGATTGTTCCTGCATCAGCTCGCTGAGGGTTTTGTAGAGGAGCTTACTCGTATTTCCGGACTTGAATTGAGCCGTGAAAATACAGAACTCACACCGTGCGGGGATAGAATAGAAATTTTACTTAATTCAGTACCGTTTGCGTTTGGTACAGAAAACGTTACCCGTACGTGGATAAAACGGCAGTACCGAAAACTGTTGGCAGTTTTTAAAAAGCAAATATCTGCTTATCAGGGGAAGGTATCACTGTATCTTGCCGAGAAAAGCCAGAAGCTCCATATTCCCGAGCGTATTTTCTTCCACCTTGTGGAGAGCAGGGAGGAAGAATTTCCCTTTGCATTTCTGGCAACCTATGCTACAAAGGGTGAAGGCGGTAGGGTGAGGCATGTTCCGTTGCAATATGCCCTGACGGAATATCGGGAAAACAGAGCAAAATTGCTGGAATTGCTGTCCTGCCTTAATAGAGCGGCGGAAGAGTCTATACTGATAGGTGAGTTGATGGAAAGCGGCGAGTTGTTTCATCCCTTGCTGCTGACCTCGGAAGAAGCGTATGAATTTTTACAGAGCGTTCCTGTTTTTGAACAGTTCGGCATTTCGTGCCGTATCCCAAATTGGTGGAAAAAGCGTAACAGCACAGTTGCTTTGTCAGTGAAGATGGGGGAGGAAAAGCCATCTCTGCTCGGACTTAACGCTGTGCTTCATATGACGCCGAGTCTGACCGTAGGCGGCGTTCCGCTTACAGAAACGGAAATTCAAAATTTACTCCTCCAAACGGAGGGATTGTCCTTTATCAAGGGAAAGTGGATTGAGGTCAATCACGAACGTTTGAAGGTGCTGCTAAAGCAGATGAAGCAATATAGCGGCAATGTTACATTGTTGGAGGCACTGCGCTCCGATGTTATGTCATCCGTAACAACAGATGACGACGAAACTCCCGTTATCACGAACGGAAAATGGCTGAGCGGATTGCTGAAAAATCTGCGAAATCCGCAAAAGCTGAAAAGAATTGCAGTGCCCAAAGGCTTCAACGGAGAGCTTCGCCCGTATCAGGAGGTCGGATATCGCTGGCTTATTCAGATGAATCAGCTGGGTTTTGGTGCTTGTCTTGCTGATGATATGGGACTTGGCAAAACTGTACAGATATTGGCGTTTCTCGAGGCTTTGCGCTTTCAGAATCCGAAGGGAAAAGTTCTGCTGATTGTACCTGCTTCTCTGCTCGGTAACTGGCAGAAGGAGGCGGCTCGCTTTACTCCCGGACTTTCGGTTGAAATTCTCCACGGTGCGCACGCCAAGACTCTGACTGAACGCTATAAAAAATCAAATGCATTTCTTACAATTACAACCTACCGTATGGCAATGTCGATAGAAGCGTTAGCGGAGTCATTTTGGGACTGTATTATTTTAGATGAGGCACAGGCAATTAAGAATCCGTCAGCAAAACAGACCCGACAGATAAAAAAACTGAACAGCCGTATGAGAGTTATTATGACGGGTACGCCGATTGAAAACGACTTATCAAATCTTTGGTCACTGTTTGATTTTCTCAACAAGGGACTGCTCGGCAGCTTTGAGGAATTTAAGCGTTTTTGCCGTGGTTTAGAGCAGAAGCCCGAAGGTTATGCAAAACTGAAAAGTATGATTGCTCCGTTCCTGCTTCGCAGAGTAAAGACGGATAAGAATATTATTTCAGACCTGCCCGAGAAGCTGGAGCAGATAGACTATGTTACGCTTTCTCCGAAACAGGCGGTGCTTTATCGCAAGCTTTTAGCTGAAACACAGGAAAAGGTTCTGAAGAGCGATGGTTTGCAGCGCAAAGGATTAGTTCTTTCGTTATTGCTTCACCTCAAACAGATTTGTAATCATCCCGATCAGTATCTCGGTTCAGAAGAATATTCTCCGTCACAGAGCGGCAAGTTTGAGCTGTTGAGACAATTGGCACAGACTATATGTGAAAAGCGTGAGCGTGTGTTGGTGTTTACGCAGTTTCGTGAGCTTACAGAATATCTCGATGTTTTTTTGGCGGAGATATTCGGTCGCAAGGGAGGCGTGATTCACGGCGGTGTTTCCGTAAAACAGCGAAATGAGATTGTCGAACGTTTTCAAAGCGAAAGTTATGTGCCGTATCTGGTTCTGTCCGTCAGAGCAGGCGGCACGGGCTTAAATCTCACGAATGCTAACCACGTTATCCATTTTGACCGTTGGTGGAACCCGTCAGTTGAAAACCAAGCCACCGACCGAGCCTTCCGTATCGGTCAGGACAAAAATGTGATGGTGCATAAATTCGTATGTAAGGGTTCTGTTGAAGAGAAGATTGATGCACTGATTTCTTCCAAAAAAGAGCTTGCGGAAAATGTTATCGGCGCAGGCGGCGAGAATTGGATTACGGAAATGAGCAACGAAGAACTGCTGAATCTGCTCCGACTTGAAGTGTAAGGAGGTAAAACAATGGCAAGATACTGGAATGAGATGAATTATTCTCAGCCAACCGAAGAAAAGCTTAAAGAAAATGCGAGGCAAACCGCTGAAAAAGCAGCGGCAAAAGGTAAAATGCTTCATCCGATTGTCATTACCTCACGGCAAATAGCAAAGAGTTGGTGGGGCAAGTCGTGGTGTCAGAATCTTGAACGCTACGCCGATTACGAAACACGCTTATCACGAGGCAGACGGTATGTGCGTACAGGCGCAGTTGTTGATTTGCAGATAAATAAAGGTAAAATTCTGGCACGCGTCCAGGGTACACGTAAAACGCCGTATAAGGTGGAAATCCGAATCAGCCCACTGTCCGAACAGAGAATAGAGAAAATTACAAAAAAGTGCGGCACACGTGTGGAAACGCTCGAAAAGCTTGTGAGCGGTGATTTCCCAAAAGAGTTAAAGGATGTTTTCTTTGAGGAGGGCGGCTTGTTTCCTGAACCGAGAGAAATTTCATTTTCCTGTAGCTGTCCGGATTGGGCGATTATGTGCAAGCATATTGCCGCAACACTCTACGGCGTGGGCGCAAGGCTGGACGAGGATCCGTTGCTCTTCTTTTCGTTGAGAGGAATTGACACAAAACGCTTTGTAGATGTGGTGATCTCAAACCGGGTAGAAGCTATGCTTGCTAATGTCAATCAACCGAGCAAGCGAATAATTCAGGACGCACAGATTGCAGATTTATTTGGAGTGATGTAGGAGGGAAACCGATGAAATTTTCTGAAATAGACTGGAAGCTTTTCCGCAAAATGCTTCCCGATTGGCAGGAGAGGTATATGGAGCGGTTGAATCAGTCCTATGCCGAATTACTGAACAGCGAGATGGACCCTTCCGATAAATTTTGGACGCTTGAGCGAAGAATCAGAAAAGATAAGCAATGCCCCGGCGTGATTGTCAGAGATATGAGCCGCTCTCAATTATATGATATTATTATTCAGCTTATGGTTGACGGCGTTATCTGTGAACAAGATTTGCAGGATTTCAGCGAGGAACTGCGTGATTCGGTGACTCGGTGGTTTCAGTTCCATCATCAGGATTACGAAGTATGACAACAGCTCCTGTTTAATCAGAATAAGGCAACACCTTATGCTACAGTTGCACGGTGTTGTCTTATTTTTATGCGTATTACAATTAATTTTAGTGTAAGCACAAAAATAATCAGCCGCACATTAGCGACTGATTTGCTTTCCAAAATATTCGATATTTCCAACAGGTGGATAAAGATATTAAAATTTCTTTCAAGCGGTATTTTAAATTATTACTGATTATGATTATCCCTTTTACTCAGCCCTTAATTCACACTTAAATAATGATATAAACCATAAATTAGGTTAGAGTGGAGTTAAGGGTCGCAGCGCTCCGAATTTATAATAGTGCGTGTTGTTTGGAAAGGTTTAAACGCTGAATTTATATTGATATATAGGTAACGTTTCGGGACGTCAGGGAAATTCCCCTATTATGGGAAATGTCACAAAGCGACAAAAGGGTTGCCGTTTTCGCAAAAAAGCCGTCCAATACGGCGATAACGGAAACGTTTAATTTTCAGTAGTAGGGACACGGTACGCCGTGTCCCTACTACATTGATAAAACTAAAAATTCACATATTGTATGAAATATAAAATCA
>JBJEOX010000364.1:0-5930 GCA_051880935.1 Ruminococcus sp. | reverse complement strand
TTCTTATTTTCAATATCAATAAAAAACGGAAAATATCCCATAATTACACCCGTCAGCAAAACTCTTTCAAAACTTTTATAAAGGCTGAAAATTCATCTGACGATGTATCAGACTTCATTTTATAAATCAGATTTTCAAGAAAACAGTCCGATAAATTTTCTTTTACTGTGCTCAGCAACGGCAGAAAATCGTGAAAAATCAAGTCTTTTTTCAGCGTGTCAGCTTCTTCTTTTATAATTTCCTTTGCCGCTTCAATACTGTCGACTTTAAGAGCGTTGTTCTCTTTTGCGAGCTTTTTAAAATAGTCGATATTAATAAGCCGTACTCCGTCAATTTTAGTTACCGATTCCTCAATATCGGGAGGTACGGCTAAATCTATAAACAGCCTTTTTTTGTTATCGGTCAGATAATTTTTCAAGTCGTACTGCGTGATTGTGTAGTGCGGACTTGAAGTTGCGCTGATTATGCAGTCGGACGATTTTATATATTCGTACCTGTCTTGGTAAGGGACAGCTTCAATCCCCAAAGCCTGAATAAAATTCAGCGAGGCATTGTGATGACGAAGAGTGACTCTTACGGAAACATTCTTATGTGACGCAAGATTTTTCAGCACGGTAGTGCCGATTTTTCCGCTTGCGCCGATAACAAGGACATTTACCCTGTCGGAGAATTTAGCCGCTTCGTTTGCGGCAAGCGTGGCTGTTGAAACCGAGGTTTTTGACAAAGCTGTTTCGGTTTTTATCTTTTTGGCACACGCAAACGCCGCCTGAAAAATCATATTAAGTTCGTATGAAACTGTGTTGTTCTGCATTGCCGACATATACGCCGACCTTGTCTGACCGAGTATTTCGTCCTCGCCGATTACCATTGAATCAATACCGCAGGCGACCTTAAAAAGATGAGTAATTGCATTGTCGGCTTCAAAAAATAATAGATGCCTTGAAAGCAGAGCCTTTGCAATCCCCGAATATTCTACAAGTGAATTCAAGACGTCATTTTTGGAGCTTTTATTACCGCAGTAGTAAACCTCGGTACGGTTGCAGGTGCAGATAATAACACATTCCGAAACATTACCTGCTCCGATAAGCTCAGAGGAAATATCACAAACAGTATCGTCCGTAAAGGCAAGCTTTTTGCGCAAATCTATATCGGCACTTTTATAGCTGAAGCTGATACAATCCAAAACACTCACCCCTTGCATTACTTCTACTATTTTAATACCGTATACAAAATTCGTCAATTATTATTTTCCAATCCACAAAACCCTTGCAGCTTCAAAAAATACTATACCTGCGATAATTACTATATTTAGTATCTTTTCTTTTTTTATCTCACTCATTGTTTTTCCTCCGTAAAATCAAAAGAGCTGTATAGAACAAATATACAGCTCAGAAAAATTCAGATTACAACATATTCTTCCTTAAGTGCCTGATTTTGCAGTAAATATGATTTATCGCCCTGCGTCACCAGAATTCTGTAGAGGAATACATTCACCTTTTCGCCTGCGGAAACAGACGGTTCGTCAAGTCCTCGTCTTGCAAACAATACAGTGTCATTCACACTTACCTGAATTTCAATGCTGTCGCCTCTGAATGAAGTCTTTTCTACAACGCCTTCTGATGAAGATTCAGAGTACCTTTGTTCTTCGTCCTTCTTTGTAACTCTGACAAATTCGGGACGGACAAATGCTTTGTCATAATTATCAAGCTGTTCAAATGTGCTGAACGAACTATAGTCGGAAATTTCAGACGGCTGTCCGAAAAAGGACGCTGTAAACGCAGTCTGCGGATTCTGATAAACCTCAAGCGGAGTGCCCTTTTGCTCAACTCTGCCTTTGTTGGTGATTATGATTTCATCTGCAACCTCAATCGCCTCATCCTGGTCGTGAGTTACAAAAATGCTGGTAACTCCGAGCTTTTCAATCATATTTTTAAGCCAGCTTCTTAATTCCTGCCTTACCTTTGCGTCTATTGCGGCAAACGGCTCGTCAAGGAGCAGAAGATTCGGATTCGGAGCAAGCGCACGGGCAAAAGCTACTCTCTGCTTCTGACCGCCCGAAAGCTGACTGGGATAACGTTTTTCAAGTCCGTCAAGACCTATAAGAGAAATAAGCTCCTTTACTCTTTTGTCAATGTACTTTTTGTCTGCTTTCTGAACTCTTAAGCCGAACGCTATGTTTTCATAGACGGTCATATATCTGAACAAAGCGTAATTCTGGAATACAAAGCCTATTCCCCTTTTGCTTGCGGGAATGTTGTTTACAACCTTGCCGTCAATGATAATCTCGCCGCTGTCGGGATTTTCAAGACCTGCAATCATTCTGAGTATAGTAGTTTTTCCGCTTCCGCTCGGTCCCAAAAGACCGATAAGCTTGCCCTTTTCAATGCCGAAGCTGACATTATCGGACGCTTTGAAATTACCGAATTTTTTGTTGATGTTTTTAAGTTCAACGTACATTAAGCATTCTTCTTTCCTCTGTATTCCACAACACTTCGTATAATCAAAATAATTACAGCCATCATCACAAGAATTGACGCTACTGCAAACGCAGGGACATACTTGAATTCATTGAACAGAATTTCAACGTGCAGAGGAAGCGTGTTGGTTTTTCCTCTTAAATGTCCCGACAATACCGATACTGCGCCGAATTCTCCCATTGCCCTTGCCGCACAAAGCACAATGCCGTAAAGCAACGCCCACTTAATGTGCGGAAACGTGACTTTTCTGAATATCGTAAAGCCGTTTGCACCCATAAGAGCGGCGGCTTCTTCCTCGTCTGTTCCCTGCGCTTCAAGAACGGGGATAAGCTCCCTTGATATGAAAGGAAAGGTTACAAAAACCGTTGCAAGCACAATTCCCGGTACTGCAAATACGACCTGAATTCCCAAATCCTGTAGCATAGGATAAATGACGCTCTGCCTGCCGTATGTAAGAACAAAAATCAAGCCTGCTATAATCGGCGAAACTGTTACGGGTACGTCAATAAGAGTTGTAAGAACCTTTTTTCCTCTGAAATGAAACTTTGTGATTGTCCAAGCGGCAAAAATTCCGAATACCGTGTTTATTACTACCGCAAACAGGGTTGCTTCAACTGTAAGGAAAATCGCCTTGACGGTATAGTCGTCACTGACTGCCTGAAGGTAGGTTTCAATTCCGCTTCTTAACGATTCTGTAATAACTGTAATCAGAGGTAATACCAGCATAAAGAAAACAAATAAAATGCTGATGCCGATTAAAAACCATTTTAAAAGCTTTGAACCCTTTGTATCCTCGTGCACGGTATCAGCCTCCTTTCAGAATTTTTGTGTTTCTTGCCTGAATAATATTTACAAAGAAAAGTATTAAGAACGCCGCCAACAGCATAACAAGAGCGATTGCCGTTGCGCTTGAATAGTCGTACTCCTGAAGCTCCGACATTATAATAAGCGGCGTAATTTCAGTTTCAAAAGGCTTGTTGCCCGCTATGAAAACAACGCTGCCGTACTCGCCTAAGCATCTGCCGAATGCAAGACCGAAGCCTGTGAATACCGCAGGCTTGATTTCGGGGAAAATTATCTTCCAAAAGATTTTCACTCTGCTTGCGCCGAGCACACCTGCCGCCTCCTCATAGGTTGAGTCGAGCTTTTCAAGCACGGGCTGAACGGAACGCACTACAAACGGTATACCGATAAATACAAGCGCAACTGTTATTCCGATTCGTGTGTATGCAATATGTATTCCGAATTTTTCAAAGAAGCCTCCGATTAGTCCTGTGTCGGCAGTTAAAGAAGTAAGCGCAATACCTGCTACGGCTGTAGGCAAGGCAAACGGGAGTTCAATCATTCCGTCAAGCAATCTCTTGAACGGAAAGTCGTAGCGAACAAGCACCCAGGCAAGCACCACACCCATTACAGCGTTGATAACCGATGCAATAAACGATGTCAGAAAGCTTACCTCAAAGCTTGCAATTACCCTGTCACGGGTAATTACAGCTATGATGTCCTCCCAACTCATCTGAGCAGTAAATATCACCAAAGAGGCAAGCGGTATAAGCACTATAAGACTGAGTATTGTAAGCGTAACTCCCATAGATAATCCAAACAGCGGGATTACTCTTTTGTTTGCCTTTTTTCTCATTACCGCACCTTATTTCTTTTCATAAATCTGATCAAAGACTCCGCCGTCGGCAAAATGTGTGCTCTGCGCTTTATCCCAACCGCCGAATTCTTTGATTGTTACGAGGTTAATATCAAGGTCAAATGTTTTGGAATATTCCTGCAAGATTTCCTCATTTGACGGACGATAGTAATTATCTCCTGCAATTCTCTGTGCTTCGTCCGAATACAGATAACTTAAGTATTCTGTGGCAACCTTTCTTGTTCCTCTGCTGTCAACTACAGAATCGACAACTGCTACCGAAGGCTGGGCAAGGATACTTATGCTCGGAGTCACGATTTCAAAATCATCGGGATTGTCCTGAATAGAGAGATAAGCTTCATTTTCCCAAGCAATCAGAACATCGCCCTGTCCGTTCTCAACAAAAGTAGTCGTTGCACCTCTTGCGCCCGAATCAAGCACAAGCACATTCTGATAAAGCTTTTTGATGAAGTCCTTTATCTTTGTTTCGTCACCGCTGTATAGCTTGTCGGCATATGCCCAAGCGGCAAGGTAGTTCCATCTTGCACCGCCCGAGGTTTTTGGATTTGGAGTAATTACGCCAACTCCGTCTTTAACAAGGTCGTCCCAATCCTTGATGTTCTTCGGGTTGCCCTTTCTCACAAGGAACACTATCGTTGAAGTGTAAGGAGAGCTGTCTTTGTCAAATTCATTCACCCAGCCGTCCTCAATAAGTCCTGCGTCCTGAACTGCCTTTACATCATACTCAAGCGCAAGCGTTACAACGTCTGCTTCAAGACCGTTTGCTACCTCAAGAGCCTGCTTGCCCGAGCCGCCGTGTGACTGTGTGATTTCAACTTCCTGTCCGGTTTCTTCTTTCCAATGCTTTGCAAATACTTCATTATAAGCCGCATAAAGCTCTCTGGTCGGGTCGTATGATACATTAGTAATTGTCACCTTTTCCGCCGAGGCTTCGCCCGAACCATCGGAACCGCTGTCGGATTTACTTCCGCAGCCTGCAAAAGCAGTTGCCGCCGTAAGTGTAAGTGTTGCTGTTAATATTAAAGATATAACTGATTTTTTAGAAAATTTCATTTTAATAACCTCTTTCATAATTGGATTTTATTAACTGCCGAAAAATCAATCAACAGTATGCAATGCCTCCCGTTGATGTGCGTTTAAAATTGCACATTCGTCCGTTTCTCCAATTACTGCGCAGCATATATACAAAATGTTTTATCAATGAATACAACACCCTGCACACCGCCTTTCGTGATTTATATTCAGCCTTACCTTTTAAAATAAAGCTAAGGTTGTTTAATCTTTTCCTACTAAATTGATATGTTTTCTATGTTTTGAAGTAGCTATATTATATTCTCGGATGAAAAATTTGTCAAGCGTTTTTTACCTATTATTTTGATATGTTTACTATGTTTGTACACAAGCACATTTTATTTGCTAAAAATTGTTTATTTGTATTGATTATTACAAAATCCGCAAATTCCGCCCGACAGGGACGACAGGAACGATATTGATTCAGCATTCTCTTTAATCAGCGGCAAAAACACACCCTTATTTTTCAAATATAAAGATTATTTTCCGTCAAAAAGTAAAACGCACGAACAAAAAGCCCGTGCGTTTTACAGCAATTCGATTTTTACTTATTCAATTATCAGAAGAAGTCCTCGCCGTATCCAAAATCATCATTATCAGTACCGCCGTTCGCAACCATCATATCGGTTTCTCCGGAACCTGTCAGAAGTTCATTTCTTATTTCAAACTTAAAAAACTCAAACTCGGGAGATTCATATTCCTTTTTCATAATTCCTTACCCC
>JBJEOX010000363.1:0-5954 GCA_051880935.1 Ruminococcus sp. | reverse complement strand
GAGGAAAGACCACTCTGCTGAGGCTTTTGATGGGAAAGTACGAATATAAAGGCAGTATTTTTTCAAGCGTTGAGTTTGAGTATTTCCCGTTTGAAATTGAGGACAAGTCAAAGCTTACATATGAAGTTGCAGATGAAATCTGTCCCGATTATGAATACTGGAAGCTTGCAAGAGAGCTGAATTACCTTGAAGTTAACGAGGAGGTGCTTTACCGTCCGTTTAACACGCTCTCTAACGGAGAGCGAACAAAGGTGATGATTGCGCTTTTGTTTATTAAGGACAACAGATTTTTGCTGATTGACGAGCCGACAAACCACCTTGATATAGACGGCAGACGTATTGTCAGCAAATATCTAAACTCCAAAAAGGGTTTTATACTTGTTTCGCACGATAGGGCGTTTCTTGACGGCTGTGCAGACCACATTATATCAATCAACCGCAGTGATATTACCGTAACAAAGGGCGATTTTTCGCAGTGGCTTGAAAACAAGGAAAGGCAGGATAACTTTGAGCTTGCCGAAAATGAAAAGCTTAAAAAGGAGATAAAACGTCTTGAAAAAACCGCAAGGCAAAAGTCCGAGTGGGCAGACAGGTCGGAAAGTAAAAAAATCGGCTTTGACCCCACCAAAACCGAAAAAAGTATAAGCAGACGAGCGTATGAGGGTGCAAAGTCGAAAAAGATGATGAAGCGTTCAAAGCAGATTGAACAGCGGAGCTATAAAGCGGTTGAAGAAAAGTCAAAGCTGCTTAAGAATTTGGAGCGTGAAGATGATTTAAAAATCGCACCGCTTGAATACATAAAAAGCACGCTTGCGGAATTTGAAAACGTCGCAATATCCTACGACGGCAGAACGGTTTGCAGTAACGTAAGCTTTAAAATAGAAAAGGGCGACAGGATTGCACTCTGCGGAAAAAACGGCAGCGGAAAGTCAAGTATCATAAAGCTATTGTGCGGAAATGATATTGATTATGTCGGCAGGGTATCTGTTGGAAGTGGACTTGTAATTTCTTATGTTCCGCAGGAAACCGACAGTTTGTCGGGAAATCTTAAAGATTATGCGGAGAAGATGAATATTGACGAGAGCCTTTTCAAGGCAATTCTTCGAAAGCTTGATTTTCAGAGATCACAGTTTGAAAAAAATATCGAGGATTTCAGCGGAGGACAGAAGAAAAAGGTTCTTATAGCTGCAAGCCTTTGCCAAAAGGCACATTTGTATATCTGGGACGAGCCGCTGAATTTTATCGACGTCATTTCAAGAATACAGATTGAAAAGCTTATAAATAATTTCAATCCCACAATGATTTTTGTCGAGCACGACGCCGCCTTTTGCCAAAACACAGCAAATAAAACGGTGGTGCTTCAAAACAAATGATACAGTAACGGCTTGTATAAAAATTGCTGGGAAGATTATTGACTGTTCAGATACTAATAAAATCACATTATAAGCTTACAAAACGGTCAAGGCGTGTCCTTGTTTTTGGAACGGAGGAGAAAATCAGATGAAACTCAATTTTATCGACAGCGGAAAAGAATTTGACTTTGGAAAAACGTCACAGGATTACGCAAAATACCGTGACATTTATCCAAGAAGTATGTATGACAAGCTGATTTCTTTCAGAATCGGAAAAGAAAATCAGAAAATTCTTGACCTCGGCAGCGGAACTGCTGTTCTTCCGATTAATTTATACCATACGGGAGCGCATTTTACTGCTACAGATATTTCCGAAAATCAGATTGCATACGGCAGAAAAATCGCCTCGGAAAAGGGCTTTGATAATATTGATTTCAGGGTTTGCTCCGCTGAAAATACAGGCTTTGAGGACAACAGCTTTGATGTTGTAACAGCGGTGCAGTGCTTTCAGTATTTCAATGTCGAAAAAGCAAGTGATGAAATTTTCAGAATACTGAAACCGCAGGGGATTTTCTGCAAAATATTTATGGACTGGCTGCCGTTTGAAGATGAAGTTATTTCAGAAATGGAAAGAACTGTCCTGAAATACAACCCCGAATGGAGCGGCTGCGGATTTGAAAAATTCAGATATGAATATCCGAATTGGGCGGATAACAGGTTTAATATTGATACGATTCATTCATATGACGTAACGCTGAATTTTACAAAGGAACAGTGGCTCGGCAGGGTGAAAAGCTGTCGTGGAGTGGGTGCAAGCCTTTCACCACAAAAGTTGAAAGAGTTTGAGGAAGAATACAAGTCAATCCTTGCAAAATATCCCGATGATATTCTTGGTTTAAAGCATCAGATTCATATTGAAATTTACCGCTCAGTAAAACATAATAAGACAAAAACGGAATGATAGACGAAAGGAATTAATTAATCTGCAACTCTGCTGAAAATAATTGATTAGGTTGTTGACAATATCGTGACAAACGAGCCTGAAGGGATGAAAGAACTGCTCTCACGTGATAATAACTGGATTCGCTCCGTTATGGACAGAGCGGCTTGACGTAAAAAGTGACTGTGCAAAAAAACACAGTCACTTTTTTAGCATTAATGTTTAAATTTTTAATTTCCGAAATACTCCGAAACAAGATTACTTACGTAATCTCTGTTATACATTCTCGAAAGGCTTAAGGAAATGTCGGGTGTTATGCCGTCGTCAATGTCCTTTATGTAGCCGTTTTTCATAGTGGTGAACTGTTTTGTGCTTGAAAACTGCAAAAACGAGCCTGTTGCCGTTGCACCGTAGCCTACTACACAGCCACCGCCGCCGCTTTGCTGTCCCAGAATAAGTACGTCTTTATCACGGCTTTTAAGATTACATGGTAAAAGGTTACCGCAGGAGAAAGAAGCGTCTGATACGATAACTGAGATATTCTTTCCAAGCTCTTTCATTGACTTGTCACTTTCATCAATTTTTCCGTCTAAATTAAGGTCGGCGTCTGTGATAGTCTGACGGAGAGCATTGGTGTTTGGATTGCGTATTACAATATTTGACTGTCCTATAATTGCGCTAATCGCATATGCACAGGCAACGTTATATCCGCCGCCGTTGCAGGAAACATCAATTACCACGTTTTCTGCGTCGCTGTCCTCATTTTGCAATCTTTTTACGGCGTATGCGAACAAATCAATTGTATCTGTCAAAACATATTCATAATTATCGGTGTAGTACATATCAACTGCACTCTTCATAGTGAATTCATCAAAGGTTATGAATACTGTGTTGCCACGGCGTTCGTAAGGTTCAACTTCACCGAGCTTTTCATTTCTTGCAGTTGTTGATTTTTGCATACTGCCAATTCTGTCATAAAAATCCTTGTTGTATTCATACTTATTGCTGATAAGACTGCTTTCTTTGTCAAGATGCGGCGATTTATTCAGAAGTGTGCTGTGAAAATCTGCAAAGCAGTTGAGATAAAGCTTGAAGTTTGCTCTTTCAATTCTCACTACATCGCCCGACAGATACTCTGTTTTTAATCCCATTCTGCTTAAGTAGCTGTCAAAATCCTTAATCTGATGAGCTTCCTTAAGTCCGTAGCGAAGGTCAAGGTTAAGGCAAAGCTCGTAGTAATTAAATCGTGCCAGATCTTCGGAAATACTGTCCTTAGAATCTACTGAATAGTAAATCTCTCCGAGCTTGCCGTCCAGAAAAGATGACGCTGTACAGAATAATGCCTCGCCGTTGTACACAATGTTATATCCTGTTTCGGAAATGAAAATATCGTTAAAGGTGGCAACGGGAATGCACAGCTTGTCACCGTTTTTTATCATAGGAATCTGATAATTGTCAAGCTCAATTCTGCAAGTATCTCCGCTGTAATAATGGTCATACGGGCTTTGGAGTAATATTGTGGGTTCATCTGAAGTAGCGACAGATGCAAAAGGGGTGAGTGTTTCTAACGGTGAATAACCTTCTAATGATAAAAACAAGTCATAGTCATTGAATTCTATGTATTTTTCGGTGTAATTGAACTCTACTGTTGCACCGCTTTCAGTTGTGTAAGTAACAACATTGCCGTCATCGCTTGTTTCTGAAGTCAATTCACTTTTTTCGTAAAAATCCGAAAAAAACGGCATACAAAAATCTACGCTTAAAAAGGGAATGTCGTCATATTTTGTTGAAAAATAGGTTTCAACTGTATCCTCAGACACTCCTCCGTCATCTTCGGAAAAATACTTTGTGACATCTTTATTAACAATTATGCCGTCCTCGCCCTCGTCAATTGGCTGACCGATTGATAATTCCGAATCATATCCCGAAAGATATTTCTGAATCAGCGTAACGGAATTGATGTTGATTTCGGTGTTGTCCACATTTGCGGCAACCTCCTGCTTTATGCCAAAGTCGGCACTTTCAGCAAGATATTTCTGAATTTCGGTTGCATCGGCAACGGATACCGAGCCGTCAAGATTAGCGTCACCAAGAATCAGCGGAGTTTCCTCAGCCGCCGAAACAGTCATACCGCTTATCGTTGAAGTTAATAAGGCGGCAGATAAAGCTACTGCGCATATTTTTTTGACCGATAGTTTTTTCATTGGAATTCCTCACTTCCCATAAGTTGGTTACATAATAACATATAACTTAGTAAAAATCAATATAAAAACAATAGCAAAAGAACAAAATATATGTAATTTTAAAACAAGGCATAGAAAAAACCACCCGCTTTACGGGTGGCTACTATCAGTCAATTTCAACCATAATCTTTTCATCGCTGCGGATTGCCGCACTGCGGGCAATTGTACGGATAGCCTTTGCAATTCTGCCTTGCTTGCCGATAATTCTGCCCATATCGTTCTCTGCAACGTGAATGTGATAAACAGTTGTGCCGTCCTCTGTCGGTGCGTCAGCTACAACGCTTACCGAATTGGGGTCGTCAACAAGACCTTTTGCGATTATAGCAAGTAATTCCTGCATAATATAAGTCCTTTCCTGCTTCGCAATTATTCAATTACGCCGTTCTTCTTAAGAAGTGCCTTTACTGTGTCTGTGGGCTGTGCGCCGTTAGCAATCCACTTCTTAACAGCCTCCCGGTCAACCTTGAATTCGCTGGGGTTTTTGAGAATGTCGTATGTGCCGATTTCCTCAATGAAACGTCCGTTTCTGGGGTATCTGGAGTCTGCAACTACTACTCTGTAGAAAGGAGCCTTCTTTGCGCCCATTCTTCTGAGTCTGATTTTTACTGCCATGATTTTCACCTCTATAAAATTAATTTAAATATATATTCACCAAAAGTCGGGGAACCGCTGAATAAATCGCTTTGCACATCTTGCTTGCATATTTTCCGTCAGCTTGTCCAAAAAATCCTCGTAATGCGTCAGCATTACTGCGGTTTATTTGTCCAACCTGACGAAAAATCTGACGGCACAATATGCACAAATGATTTAATCAGCACTTCCCTTGGATGAATGACTTTTATTCCGGTTGTTATTGCATTGGCGGCATTCCGCCCATCGGCATTCCGCCGAGACCGGGGAGTAGCTTTCTCTTTTTCTTCTTGTTGTTTTTGCCCTTTGACTTGAGCTGTTTCATCATCTTCTGCATCTGCTCAAGCTGTTTGATAAGGCGGTTGACTTCTTCAACCGATCTGCCCGAGCCTGCCGCAATTCTGCGTTTTCTTGACGGATTCAGAACTGTAGGATTAGTTCTTTCTTCCTCGGTCATCGAGAGGATAATAGCCTGTACCCAGTCAATCTGCCTGTCGTCAATATCAACGTCCTCAAGCTGTTTGCCGAGTCCGGGAATTTTTGCAAGAATACCCTTAATCGGTCCCATTTTCTTGACCTGCTCAAACTGTTCGTTTAAGTCGTTGAAGTCGAACTTGCTGGACATCATCTTCTGAGCCATCTGCTCGGCTTTTTTCTGGTCAATTTTGCTCTGTGCGTCCTCAATAAGAGTGAGCACGTCGCCCATTCCGAGAATACGGCTTGCCATACGGTCGGGGTGGAAAACCTCGATATCCTCAAGCTTTTCGCCCGTACCGGCAAATTTAATCG
>JBJEOX010000362.1:0-5976 GCA_051880935.1 Ruminococcus sp. | reverse complement strand
ACACGTCCCTAAACTTTTCCGATATATCAATCTATCCGAGGAAAACAAACCTTTCCATACAACACGCATTATTATAAATTCGGAGCGTAGCAACCATTAACTCAACATTCCACTCTCCAAACTCCACACTAAATTATTGTTTAGCATACTAAAGGGAATAACCATATAATTTTATATTTATTATACAGTTGACGGGAAAATTTGCAACACACAAAAGCTGAAATCTGCCCGTCAAATATTATTACTTTGTATAAAATTTACACAACTATGTAATATTACCCGTTTTATAGTTATATGAAAAAAATATAATTTTCTATAATCAAGCATAATTTTAAAATCTGAAAGGAGCAGAGTCGATTGGAAAAATTTTATTCCGGCATTGTAAAACACAGAAAGCTTATTATCGTGCTTTTTGCCGTACTGTTCATTGTATGTATGATTTTGCAGAACATAGTCGAAGTAAACTATGATATTAACGACTATCTTCCCGAGGACTGTAAATCAACAATTTCGATTGACGTTATGGAAGATGAGTTTGACGGAGGTATCCCGAACGCAAGAGTTATGGTTTTTGACGTAACCGTTCCGCAGGCTCTTGAATACAAAGACAAAATTGAAAAGGTAAGCGGCGTTACCGACGTCACGTGGCTTGACGACGCAACAGATATTACCGTTCCGCTGTCGTCGATTGATTCGGACACCGTCGAAACCTACTACAAGGACAACAACGCTTTGTTTACTGTTACGATTGAGGAACACAGCAGAATATCTGCAACACAGGACATAAGAGAAATTATCGGTGACGACAACGCTCTTACGGGCAGTGCAGTATCTACCGCAGTTGCCACTACAAATACTGTATCCGAAATCAGAATAATAACGATAATCGCAGTAATCTTTGTACTTATAGTTCTTATTATCACGACAAATTCGTGGTTTGAGCCTATCGTTGTTCTTCTCGGTCTTGGCGTGGCAATTATTCTTAACAACGGTTCAAACGCAATTTTCGGTGAAATTTCATTCGTCACAAATGCCGCAGGCTCTGTTCTTCAGCTTGCCGTATCGCTTGACTACTCTGTTTTTCTCATTCACAGGTTTGAAGAGTGCAGAAAGATAAATGATAATCCCGAAAGTGCAATGGTTGACGCACTCTGCAAATCGACAACCTCTATTCTTTCAAGCGGACTTACTACGGTAATCGGATTCCTCGCACTGATTCTTATGCGTTTCGGAATCGGCGCCGACCTCGGACTTGCACTTGCAAAGGGCGTTGCAATCAGCCTTATAACCGTATTTATCTTTATGCCTGCGCTTATTCTTTCAACCTATAAGTTTCTTGACAAAACAAGACACAAAGCCTTTTTGCCGTCATTCGGGGGATTCGGCAAATTCATTCAGAAAATCACTATCCCTGCGGTGTGCATATTTGCTCTTATAATTGCGCCTGCATACCTTGCTTCAAATTCAAACGACTATTACTACGGTTCATCTCACATTTACGCCGAGGGCACAACATACGGAAACGACACGAAGAAAATCGAGGACGTTTTCGGCAAAAGTGATACCTACGTTCTGCTCGTGCCGAAGGGCGACCTTGTAAAGCAGTCAGAGCTTTCAGGTGAGCTTCACAACTGCGATGAAATATCTTCTATCATTTCATATGTCGATACTGTGGGAGTGGAAATACCCGAGGAATATCTCGACCCCGACACGCTATCACAGCTTGTTTCGGATAATTACAGCAGAATGGTGCTTTCGGTTGACGTTGACTATGAGGGTGAAGAAACCTTTAAACTTGTTGAAAACATAAGAAATATTGCCGACAGGTACTATCCCGATTCTTACTACCTTGCAGGAGAAGGCGTCAGCACATATGACCTTATGGAAACAGTCACAGCTGATATGATAAAGGTCAATCTTATTGCTATTGCCGCAGTATTTATCGTACTGTTGCTGACTATGAGGTCAATCTCACTGCCGATAATTCTTGTTCTGAGCATTGAAACTGCTATCTGGCTTAATCTGTCAGTACCTTACTTTTCAAACTCAACTATTTTCTACATTGCATATCTGATTATCAGTTCAATTCAGCTCGGTGCTACGGTTGACTACGCAATACTGCTGACCGAACGCTACAAGGAGCACAGACAGATCTTGCAAAAGAAAGACGCAGTTATTCAGACTGTTTCAAGCGTCACGGTTTCGATACTTACTTCGGGAAGTGTACTGACAGTAGTAGGGCTCCTGATCGGATATATTTCATCAAACCAGTTGCTTGCACAGCTCGGAATATTTGTCGGCAGAGGTGCAGTCTGCTCACTGATGATTGTATTCTTCGTTCTTCCGGGACTGCTGTATCTGTTTGACAGAGTTATTATCAGAAAACGCAAAAACCCTGTTTCAACACCAAACGGAGGTAATTTTAATGAAAAATAAGAATAAATTTATTGCAATCGCACTTTTAGCCTCTTTTTCCCTTACCGCTCTCGGCACGCCGATTGCCTCTGCCGCAGAAAAAAGCACTCCCAAAGAGGAGGTTGTCTATGTTAACCTGAACGACAACGGCAGTGTAAAAGACGTTGAGGTTGTCAATATTTTTAACACCGACAAAGCAGGCACAGTTACCGACTACGGCAACTATTCGTCTGTACGAAATATGAATACCACCGACAAAATAAGCTATTCAAACGGCAAAACAACTATCGATGCGAGCAAAGGCAGAATTTACTACGAGGGAAAGCAAAAGGACACCACTATCCCTTGGGACATTTCAATCACCTATTTCCTTGACGGCAAGGAATATTCTGCCGACGAAATTGCAGGCAAAAGCGGCAAACTGAAAATTGAAATAAAGATTAGCGACAATAAGGACAGCGACGATAATTTCTATGACGGCTTTGCACTGCAAACCTCGGTGACGCTCGATACAGACAAATGCAGTAATATCACTGCAAACGGTGCAACAGAGACAAACGTCGGCAGCAGCAAACAGCTTACTTATACAACAATGCCGTCAAAGGGTGCTGACATTGAAATCACAGCCGATGTAAAAGATTTTGAAATGACGGGAATTTCAATCAACGCTGTTCCCCTCTCCCTCGAAATTGATATTGACGACAAGGAGCTGACCGACAAAGTTTCCGAAATGACCGATGCAATCACTAAGATTGACAACGGTGCAAAGTCTGTCAACGACGGAGCAGGAGAATTAAAGGACAGCGTTAAGGGTGAGCTTAAGGACGGAAGTATTCAGCTTCTTGAAGGCGCTGAGGATTTGAAAAACGGAGCTTCAGAGCTTAAGGGCGGCACAGTTCAGCTCAAGGACGGCACAGCCTCGCTCAAAGTCGGTGCAGAGTCGCTTGACAGCGGAATAAACTCACTTGATACAGGAATTAAGACAGTTGAAAACGGACTCAAACAACTGAACAAAAAGTCAGGCACGCTGACAGACGGTTCGGCTCAGATAAAAAATTCACTCATTACAATTCAGTCTGCACTCAGCGGAGTTTCACTTTCAGCCGACAAGCTTTCCGAGCTTTCTTCCGCTTCTTCACAGATTAAAACGGGAATTTCACAAATTACAAGCGGTATTGAACAGCTTGAACAGAACACAAGCTTTCAGGCTTACGAGGCTGTTATGGCACAAAACGGACTTGACGTTGAGTCACTCCGCCGGAGCAACGCCGCAGCAGCCGAGAATATCACACTCACTATCACTTCTTTGCAAACGCAGGTTGAATCACTAAAGCAGGCAGGCTTTGACACAACAGAGCTTGAAGCTCAGCTTGCCGCTCTTTCACAGGTTGCACAGCTTTTGAACGCAAACAACCTCTGCATAGGCGGAACCGAAGCCTACCTCAATCAGATTAATTCTTCCATTGACGAGCTGCTTGCAGGAGCAAAAAATCTTGAAGCAAAATACAAAGAATTTGACAGCGCCATAAACGAGCTTGTCGATACCGCAGGCAATTTAAGCTACAACGTATCGGTGCTTGCCGACGCAATCAATCTGCTTGTTTCAAGCTACTCCGAGTTTGATTCGGGACTTAATGAATACACAGACGGCGTTGCGGCAATTGTCAGCGGCTTTAATCAAATCAGTTCAGGATGTACAACGCTTACAAACGGAAGCAAGGAGCTTTACAGCGGTGCAAAGCTTCTTGACGATAATACCTCGCTTGTAGTTAACGGTGCAGCGTCGCTTTATTCGGGCACAGACAGCCTTAATACAGGTGCAAAATCACTTGACGAGGGTGTTGAAAAGCTTGTTGACGGTGCTGAAGAATTGCAGAGCGGAACAGGCAAGCTTAAAGACGGCGCAAAGGAATTGAGCGAAAAAACCGACGGTCTTGACACAGAAATTTCCGATAAAATTGACGATATGATTGAAAGTATGACCGGCTCGGACGTTGAGCTGAAGTCGTTTACTTCCGGCAAAAACACAATCGTAAATTCCGTTCAGTTCGTCATCAAAACCGACGACATAAAGGTTGAAGAACCCGATAAACCCAAAGCAGAAAACAAAGAGGAGCCTTCATTCTGGCAAAAGCTTTTAAAGCTGTTCGGAATTGAATAACTCTGAAACATATTGTAAACAAAGCATACGGACAGTAAATTTCTGCACGTATGCTTTTTGTTTTATCTGTTTAATTAGTTTATTGACAAAACCGTCTATAAATGGTAGACTGTAATTGAAATCAATGTGATTCGGGAGTTCGGAAATGAAAAATAAAGGCTTTTCTATTTTCACTATACTTATAGCTATTTCCCTGCTTTTTACGGGCTGTACGCAAACGGAAAACAATAAAACCGAAACAACAGCAATTCAGGAAACTTCCGTTGCAAACACTACTGCTACAAGCAACACCGTTGCAACAATCAAAACAACCGAGCCTGTAAAGCCTTCAAAGCAGGAGGTTATCAAAGTACTTGAAGCGCACGGACTTGACGATAGCTATATTCGAAAGACTTATGTTTTTGACGATGCCAACTTAAACAGCACAAACAATAAAAATTATGTTCTTGACAGAATGTGTAATTCTATTGATTATTTTACAACTCTACAGGCTTCATACACCAAAAAGGTCAACAACAAAATCACATGGGTTACCTATGCAATCGACAGGAGAACTGATAAAGCAAAAGAGCTTGTCTACAGCGTTTCGGAAAGCGATAAGAAATGCACGCCGACAAATTATAATTATGTTGACGGCGACTATCACTATAAAATGAACTTCGGCGAAGAAGCTAAAAGCAAATACACTGTTGACTTTGTACCTCCGCTTGATTCTGACGACAACAATGCAATTGACAAATTAAAGGAATTTATAAACAAACCATTATCAAACGAACTTGACAAAGTAACTGCGCAGCCAAATCTGAACAGCGGTGCTTTTGATAATGACGACTATGAAAAATACATTGACATCACTAAAAAGGTATTAATTTACGACGGCAGTCCCGTTATAAGCTTCCAACGCTCCGACACAGTAAATTTAATCACCGCAAGAGAGCATTATTTCCCACCGTTTTTCGCACTCGACACACTTTATAACAATAATAATTACAATAAATGGTATATTGAGAAACCCGAAACCCAAGACTCAACCAAAATCATCTGCATTAAGGGCACATATGAGCAATACGGAGATGAAAATCTCAAGAGGAGCTACACACTCCGCATTGATAAAAACACGGGTGTTATTAATTCTCTGCAAATCTGCAACAATTCCGGAAACGTAGTTGAAGAATGGAATACCTTACGGTATGTAGTTGACGGCGAAATAGACGAAAACATCTTTGACAGTATAAAAATCAAAAATCGACCTGACAAGTCGGTTGACAAAATCAATATTTTTATGTATAATAACACTTGCGTTTAAAAATACATAATACGTGCGGGCGTGGCGGAATTGGCAGACACACTGGATTTCGGTCACGCTACCTCAGTGAAACAATTTAATATTTTGTTTTCCA
>JBJEOX010000361.1:0-6010 GCA_051880935.1 Ruminococcus sp. | reverse complement strand
TTGAGCACAGCCTCTTTTACGTCGTCACGCACACCATCAAGATATTCTCTTGCAATGCCGATTTTCATTCCCTTTATGTCGTTGTTGAGTGATGAATAGGTATCGCCGTTATATCCCTTTGAGGTGGAATCCTTTTCATCATATTTTGCAATTGCGTCAAAGACGATTGAAGCGTCCTCAACGCTCTTTGTAATCGGTCCAATCTGGTCAAGCGAGCTTGCGTAAGCGACAAGTCCGTAACGAGAAACAGAGCCGTAGGTCGGCTTTAAGCCGACAATTCCGCAGAATGAAGCAGGCTGGCGGATTGAGCCGCCCGTATCGGAGCCAAGACCGTAAGCCGCAATGTTTGCGCCTACTGCACTTGCAACGCCGCCCGAGGAACCACCCGAAACGTGCTTTGTATTAAACGGATTTGTCGCACCGCCGAAGTATGAGGTTTCGCACGAAGAGCCCATAGCGAACTCGTCCATATTCGTCTTACCGAGCATAACAGCGTTCTGCGACTGGAGAATATCCCATACGGTTGCGTTGTAAATCGGCTTGTAGCCTGTCAGAATCTTTGAACAGCAGGTAGTTTCAATGCCCTTTGTTGAAAGGTTGTCCTTCAATGTCATCGGAACGCCCTCGAGCAGTCCGATTTCCTCACCCGATGCGATTTTTTTGTCAACTTTTTCAGCTGTCTTTAAAGCCTCGTCACCCGTAACATTGACGTAAGCGTTAAGCTCGCCGTTAGACTTTTCTATTTCGTCGAGATAGCTTTTTGTAAGCTCGGTGCAGGAGCACTGCTTTGAAACAAGCATCTCGTGGATTTTTGCAATTGTACCCATATCTTAAACACCGCCTTACTCTCTGTTTCTCACAAGAAAATGATTTTCTGCCTGTTCGGGAGCATTTTTCAGAATTTCCTCGCTGCTGAACGACTCAACAACCTCGTCCTCACGGAACACATTTGACAG
The DNA here is from genome assembly GCA_051880935.1 of Ruminococcus sp. GTDB lineage: Bacteria > Bacillota > Clostridia > Oscillospirales > Acutalibacteraceae > Ruminococcoides. The sequence goes on along the minus strand of JBJEOX010000361.1, from coordinate 5,054 downwards.
ATTGTTGATATTGTCAAAAGCCTCGTCGCTTGCGGGGGCTTTGTTGATTTCGTCGGCAAAATCTATAATTTCCTGCATTGACTGCGTCAGGCTGTCAAGCTCCTCTTCGGGAACAAAAAGCTTTGAAAGCAACGCAATGTTTTCAACGTCTTCTCTTGTTACCATAAAAACCATCCTTTGTAAACAAATATAAAATAACCGCTATCGTGTAACATTTATAAGTTTTAAAATTTAACGTTTACTATATCGCCGTAGGGGACGGCATCCCTGACGTCCCAATCCACCTGAATTGCGCCGCAATTCAGGTGGATTGGGACGCAATTCAGGCGAGGACACGGTGCGCCGTGTCCCTACAAATATAACGGAAAATCCGATTATCATTCAAAACTGTTTCTTTGCAAACAGAATCAGGGCAAGTCATATTTTCCTACAACTCGCCCTTTGAGTGTTATTTATCTTAACTTAATGTGAACCTCACGCAACTGCTGTTCGGTTACTTCTCCGGGTGAGCCGAGCAGTAAATCCTGCGCATTTGAGTTCATCGGGAATGCAATTACCTCTCTGATGTTCTCCTCCTCGGTGAGCAGCATAATCATTCTGTCAACACCCGGAGCCATTCCTGCGTGCGGCGGTGCGCCGTACTGGAACGCATTGTAGAGAGCCGAGAATTTAGCCTTTAAATCGTCCTCGGTATAGCCTGCAAGCTCGAACGCCTTTTTCATAATTTCAATATCGTGATTACGCACTGCGCCCGACGAAAGCTCAACGCCGTTGCATACAATATCGTACTGATACGCAAGGATTTCTTCGGGGTCCTTATTTAAAAGGCTGTCAAGACCGCCCTGCGGCATTGAGAACGGGTTGTGAGTGAAGATAATCTGATTTGTCTCCTCGTCACGCTCGAACATCGGGAAGTCAACGATGAAGCAAAGCTCAAAACGGCTTGTATTGATAAGGTCAAGACGCTTTGCAACCTCTGTTCTTATCTGACCTGCAAGCTTGGGAGCATCCTTTGCAGTATCGGCGATAAAATAAATTACGTCGCCTGCCTTGGAGTTGTTTCTCTTGATAAGCTCTTCACGGTCGCCCTCTTTGAGGAACTTGTCAATCGGGCCGTCAAAGGTGAGGTCGTCGTTAACCTTAACGTAGCCGAGTCCCTTCATACCGATTGAAAGAGCGAACTCCTCCATTCTCTTGAACCACTTTTTGCTCTGCGAAGCAGCATTCGGAACGTTGATTGAACGAACAGTTTTCTTTCTGAACGGAGCAAAATCCGTTTCAACGAACATATCGCTGATTTCAACAATCACAAGCGGATTGCGCAAATCGGGCTTATCTGTGCCATATTTTACCATACTTTCAGCGTAGGGAATACGTGCAAACGGAGGCTTTGAAACCTCTTTATCAGAAAACTTCTTGAATGTTTCGTACAGAACCTCCTCTGCAACTGCAAAAACGTCCTCCTGAGTTGCAAAAGCCATTTCAAAGTCGAGCTGATAGAACTCGCCCGGTGAACGGTCTGCACGAGCGTCCTCGTCACGGAAACAGGGAGCAATCTGGAAGTATCTGTCAAAGCCCGAAACCATAAGAAGCTGTTTGAAAATCTGCGGAGCCTGCGGAAGAGCGTAGAATCTGCCCTTGTGCTTACGGCTGGGGATGAGGTAATCTCTTGCGCCCTCGGGTGAAGAGGTTGAAAGAATCGGAGTATTAATCTCGGTAAAGCCAAGCTCGTTCATCTTTGTGCGTAAGAAAGAAACAACATTTGAACGGAACATAATGTTGTTGTGAACCTTGGGATTACGAAGGTCGAGAAAACGGTATTTTAAACGCACGTCCTCGGAGGTGTTTGTTGAAGTTGCAACCTCAAAGGGAAGCACGTTTTTGCACTTACCGAGAACAGTAATGTCCTCTGTGTGAACCTCAACATAACCCGTAGCAATCTTTTTATTTATGGTGTCCTCGTCACGCTTAACGACCTCGCCGCTGAGAGTAACGGTACACTCCTTATTTATATTTTTAAGAAGCTCATCGTTGTGAACAACAACCTGAAGCACGCCGTATTGGTCACGAATGTCAAGGAACATAACGCCGCCGTGGTCACGGATATTTTCCACCCAGCCGGCAACTCTGACCTGCTGACCGATATTGCTTTCTCTTAACTCACCGCAGGTAACGGTGCGGTATTCATTAGCTTTTATCATCAAGAACTATCCTTTCACAGATATTTTGCCTATACTATGATATTATAACACAATATACCATTTTAATCAATATTTTATTTTGAGAATATGTGCAGGCTGAGTAAAAAAATTGGCAACAAAAAATTACACTGCTACGGTTACTTCGTCACCAAATATGCTCGACTAATCTCTGCCCAGAATATAATCAACTGAAACTTTATACAAATCAGCAAGCTTAATAAGATGTTCAACAGGGATTGTCTGAAAGCCTCGTTCGTATCTTGAATAAACGGTCTGCTGTATTCCTAAATACTCTGCCACATCAACTTGTTTCATATCGTTATCCTCACGCAAATCCCTTAATCGTCTGAAATACACAAAATCACCTCAATAGTACTAATATGTACTATTGACTTTATCACAATATAATGCTATAATATCAATATAGTACTTTTTAGTACTATTCTGCAATTGCTATCACAGATAATCTAATATTATATATTCGTATAACGTTGATTATGTGGGTTTCATACTATTTTTTTGAGGTGATGCAAATGAAAGGAAACGGCGGACTTAGTTTTGGTGGAGTTGTTTTAGCTATAATAGTTGCATTTGTAATAATCGCAGTTATTGGCTAAAATCACAAATCGTATAGATTTTTATGTATTATTGGTTTCAATGACACTCTATTTAACAAACAGAATTTTAAAAGCACATATTAGCTATCCGGTATTTGACAGCTTTATGCGTTGCCATTTTAACGATTACATTGGCGGAATTGTAATTTGTTCTATAATAAATATCATTGTGTACCATTACAAAAATAAATACATAAGAATAAGAAAGTTAACACATTACATTGTTATCGGTATTATTTGTTCATTTATGTGGGAAGTAATAGCACCTATGGTGTTACCCTACAGTACAGCAGATTGGTTTGATTGTGTAATGTATTTAACAGGAACAATAACATATTATTTTTTTAATATTATATATATTAAAATGAAATCCACTTAAAAAGCCCTCCGAAGATTCGGAGGGCTTAAACTTATAAAATTTTACTGCAAATCAGATAAGCTCGATGATTGCCATTTCAGCGCCGTCACCACGACGAGGACCGATTTTAGTCACTCTTGTGTAACCGCCGCTTCTCTCCTTATACTTGGGAGCAATTTCTGTAAAGAGCTTGCTTGTAACATCTTCCTTTGTAACAAAAGCCAAAACAAGGCGTCTGTTGTGAAGTGTGTCGTTCTTTGCTGTAGTAATCATCTTCTCTGCCATAGCCTGAACTTCCTTGGCACGAGTAAGAGTTGTTTCGATTTTGCCGTTTTCGAGAAGGAATGTAACCATAGCACGGAGCATTGCAGTTCTCTGAGCTGTAGTTCTTCCTAATTTTCTTGTACCGGGCATTGTTTTCACTCCTTTACCGTTGGTTTAAAAGGGTAATTCAACTAAACGCTATATAAAAGAAAATATTAATCAGTGTTTAGTAATTTATTCGTCTTCCTTCTGAAGACTGAAACCGAGAGAATTAAGCTTCTGAATAACCTCTTCAAGAGATTTTCTGCCGAGGTTTCTAACCTTCATCATATCCTCTTCGGACTTGTTAATTAAATCTTCTACCGTGTTGATTCCTGCACGCTTTAAGCAGTTGAACGAACGAACTGACAAATCGAGGTCTTCAATTGTCATTTCAAGGATTTTCTCCTTGCCCTTGTCGTCCTTTTCAACCATAAGCTCTGCGCTTGAAGCCTTGTCTGAAAGGTTTACAAAGAGGTTTAAGTGCTCTGTAAGAACCTTTGCTGCAAGTGATACAGCCTCTTCAGCGTTGATAACGCCGTTTGTCCATACGTCAAGTGTGAGCTTGTCAAAGTCGGTAATCTGACCTACACGGGTGTTGTCAACCGTATAGTTAACCTTTAACACGGGAGTATAGATTGAGTCAATCGGAAGTACACCGATTACATTGTTACCGCTTAACTGCTTGTTGCGCTCGCCGGGAACATAACCTCTGCCCTTGTCAACGGTTATTTCCATATTGAGCTTTGCGCCTTCACCAAGTGTAGCAATGTGGAGTTCGGGATTTAAAATCTCAACCTCATTGTCGCACTTGATGTCGCCGGCAGTTACTTCACAAGGACCCTCGGCTGCAATTTCAACAATCTTGGGGCAGGTTTCGTGAAGCTTGGGAACAAGACTTTTCAAATTGAGAACAATTTCCGTAACGTCTTCCTTTACGCCGGGAATAGTTGAAAATTCGTGAAGAACGCCGTCAATCTTAACAGATGTAACAGCACAGCCTTCAAGAGAGGAAAGCAATACTCTGCGCAGGCTGTTGCCGAGAGTGTTGCCAAAGCCACGCTCAAGCGGTTCAACAACAAATCTGCCGTATTTTCCGTCCTCGGTTAATTCTGCAGTATCAATTCTTGGCTTTTCAATTTCAATCATTCGCGAATCCTCCTGACATTATGCGGCTGCAAAAGCAGCCAATGTATGTGTAATCTGCCTATGAAATTCGGGATTACTTGGAGTACAACTCAACGATGAGGTGTTCTTCAACAGGATAATCAATATCCTCTCTCTGGGGAGCAGCAACTACCTTGCCGCCGAGAAGATTCTCGTCCTTCTCAAGCCACTTGGGAGTAACAGTTGAAGCTGTTTCGCCCTCTGCAATTGCTTTGAATCTTGTTGTTGAGCGGCTCTTTTCACTAACCTGGATAACATCGCCGACCTTAACAAGATATGAGGGAATGTTAACCTTTTTGCCGTTAACAGTAAAGTGAGCGTGACTTACAAGCTGTCTTGCTTCTCTTCTTGTAGCTGCAAGACCGAGTCTGAAAATAACGTTGTCAAGTCTGCGTTCAATTAATGTGA
>JBJEOX010000360.1:0-6040 GCA_051880935.1 Ruminococcus sp. | reverse complement strand
GTATCGTGACAATCCATACAGAGCAGTAAACTTTCCGATAAATGAAAACGGCAAGACCTTAATGATTTTGAAATTATGATAATTGCATAATTTATCAGAAGTTAATTTGTAGTAAATATACAAGAAATTTCAACCCCATGGTTATGCGTCTGCCAACAGTTCAAGTTAAGAAAAAAATGAAAAATCAGTTCCGAAATACGAATACCTTCCGTGCTTCGGTATCTTGTCATTATCATAAAATACAAATAGTTTGTCACCATGTTGTAAACTCATATTTTATCTCCTTTATATTTTATCATTTTAATACTTCCGAGCAACTGACAATATACATCATCACTGCCATCCATAATATATATTGGTTCGGTTAGATAATGTATAAACTCATCCAACGAGTTACTTACACTCAAAATAGTAAACAACTGTTGGGCACTCCTGAATAGTGTGTTGAAGAACACTTGCTTAATATTTATATCGGATTTATACATTTTATTTACTATATCTTTTAATTTGTTACTCATCATATTCAACTTATACAACTCACTCTCTTTATTTTCATCATTCGCATGGTATGTGGAAACTAATAAGCTTTCCAATAGTTTTTCACTAAAACCTTTATTTGTTAAAAATAAGTATTCCTGAGCACAAATGCTAATACATATGACACGTCTTTTATTCCAGTTTAATTGATAAGTAACAGGTTTATCCTCGTCAATATCATTTTCTAGAATAATGTTTCCGTTCTTTTTTAAGTAATACTCATGCTTCAAGCATTGTATTTGGGCTTTAATCATACCTTCCGCAAGACAACGTAAAGTACTAACATCATCGCCTTGTTCAAATGTTTCAGGTAAAGGTCTGTTTTTTATTTCAAGAAATACGATTTGTTTATTGTTTTCAATAACTAAGTCGCATTCGTTTCTCTGCGATTTATTTATTCTATAGTTTCCGCAATGATAAGGGTATTTTTTGTTATCCAAAAATGATTTTATCATATCTTCTATTTTGAATCTCTTATCTCTGTCAATATTCGTAGGATAGAGTGATTTTAGCTTATGATATATCACTTCGCAAAAAGCAAACCCATTAAAGTAAGCAGACAATAAAAAATACGTATTATCTTCCAGTTTAACAAGCGGCTTCTCATTATAATTTGTTTTAGATAAAAATGAATCAAACATACAATTTACATCATTATAGTTAAAGCTAACATCTAATAAAATACTCTTCAAAGCTTTTTTCTTGATACTTGTTTTCCGTTTCAACTCGTCAAAAGTATATATCACGCAAATTCGTTTATCATCTAATATAGTTTGACAAAACTGCATATAGTCATTAAAACTATATTCTAACCCATCAATATTTTCAAATAAGGGGGCATACACTTTTCTTAAAAACTCACAAACAAAATCAGGTCTATATTGAACTGGAGTAAACATTTTTTCAAAAGCGATATTTTTACTTAAGTGTAATGGTATAGTTTTAAAATCATAAATCATATCACTAAAAATCGAATACGACTGTAAATTCAACACATTTAAATAATCGCTACTATTTTGAATAACACTATAAAATGCATTTTCAACTCCTGTTTCTGTAAGGAGAATAGATTTTTTTACATTAATATACTTGATTCCTATATGTATCAAGTAATTAAACGGTACTCTCAATTCATTAATTATTACTGTAAATTGTTGTTTGTTCCTATGAATTAAAAATCGGTCTATGATACTATTATACTTCGGCATAATATTCCTAACAAACAATTCTTTAAAGAAATCGACACCTCCAAGCATTGCTATTAAGTTCCCCAAGCTACTTTGAATTATTTTATCAGTTTTATCACTTAAAAAAATCTCACCATTTTTTATTTCATAGTCAATTCTATATGTATTTAAAAGCCTTTTCATGGATTTAATAATTTCAAGTGTTTCGATATCTTTCATATTCCAACAATTTGTATCAGATAAATATAGCAAAACAGCACTTTCAAACAAGGGTTCTAATATGTTGTTATCAACAGCGTAATAATATATATTTCCTAAATGAGCATGTAGGCTTTCAAGTATACAAATAGCTATTTGATTATCTTCACCTAATAATGCTTGCTCCATTCTCAAGTGTTTTATCAAACTAACAAAAATACCACTCGAAAACAATTTTCCATCATTCTCTAAAGAATTTACATCCGTTCTGTTGAAGTTTTCATTATCATCAGAACGATACTTAGATAATTTCTTACATCTTTCAGCATAGAAATCATTAAAGTGTGTTTTGTAGCGACTTAGTTCATTTCCGTCAATCATAGATTTCGGGTGATAATTTTTATATAATTCTTTCAATATGAGATTTTCATCTGACTCAATCAATGACTTGTTATGTTGTACTACATTAATCAAAATGCTTTTCAAATCAGAAAAATCAACTTTTATATCAGAAATCATTTTTTCACCTCTTATATAACTGTGCTCTAATATAATTATAATAGATACCCTTATATTCATCAATATAATACAAGATTCAAGTAAAAAATAAAATACTTATTTTAACAAAACCATATAAAAAAGGCTACTAATTTTAACGTGCATTAAGTTATTTTATGCCATATTCAATTGTAGCCTTGTGTTTCTCAAACACTTTTAATAATAAAGGGGCTTATTTTTAATATTTAATTATCCTAAATTGTCACCAATAGTTTCATCAATGAGCATAGCTAGTATTTTACGCTATTCGTCCATAAAATTATCACTCGTTGGACTGTTCAAAAGAATTTTGAAATCTTACAAAAGAAATCAAAGCATTTATTATAGAAAAAAGAAAAGACCTTGTAAATTGTGATAGATTACAAGGTCAATGGTGCACCCGACAGGAATTGAACCTGCACTTCCTCTCGAAAATATGGACCTGATGATTACACCACTTCGGTGAAATAATTTATTATATTAATGCAAAGTGTCCTATACTTGATACCAAATAATAGATGAATACCTGTAAGGCATAGCTTGTAGATAGATATATTGAAAATCGATGGTTAATCTGCTATAATATTTTCGGAGGTAACAGACAATGGAACTTCGTGTATTAAACTACTTTTTAGCGATTGCAAGAGAAGAAAACTTTACGAGAGCCGCACAGCAGCTCCACGTCACGCAGCCGACTTTATCAAGGCAGATTGCACAGCTTGAAGAAGAACTTGGCGTTGAACTGTTTGTGAGGAGCAATCACAATATCATTCTGACAGAAGATGGTATGATACTCAAACGCCGTGCACAGGAGATTTTATCTTTAGCTGACAAAACAAAAAGAGATTTCTTACATAAAGATGAAAACCTTGAGGGAGTAATCTCAATCGGAAGCGGCGAATTTCAATCTACACGCTGTTTAACCGACTGCATTGCCGCCTTTCGTGAAAAGCACCCGCTTGTCAGATATGAATTTTACAGTGGAAATGCCGGCAATATCCGTGACAATATTGAGCGTGGATTATTAGATATAGGACTCATGTCTGAACCTATTGATATCAGGAAATATGAATTTATATCTATGTCGGTCAAGGAAGAATGGGGTGTATTGGTAAGAAACGATTCACCTCTGGCAGAAAAAGATACTGTAACACCGCAGGATTTATTGGGGATTCCCCTTGTTTCAACTGTGGGTGAATTTATGCAAAGTAATATAGGCAAATGGTTTGGCGAGTATGCAGGACAAATGGATATAGTAGCAAAAGGCAATTTGCTTTACAATGAAGCAATGTTAGCGGAAAGCAATATCGGCGTTGTTATCGGAATCCGATTGAATTACAGCTATGATAGGCTTAAATTTATTCCTTTATCTCCGTCTCTTGAAAGCGCAACAGCTTTGGCGTGGAAAAAGGAGCAGATTTTTTCAGCCGCTACCACTGCATTTATCGAATTTTCAAAACAATACCTAAAAGGCATAACTTATAATAAATTATAAGTATTAGACATTTCAATATTATGATTATATAATAAAGGTGTTCCAAGACGGAATACCTTTATTTTTATTGCCGGAGGAAAGGAGATAAAAATGACAATAAACGAAGCAAGTGAACGGTACAGTATTCCTATTGAGATTTTAAAGGAGTACGAAAGCTGGGGGTTATGCAAGGAAGTAGAAAAAGTAATGGGTTCGTGGCACTATGACGAAAGCGATATCGAGCGTTTAAGTACAATTATGACTTTGCACGATATCGGCTTTTCGAACGAAGAGGTAGAAAAATATATGCGTCTGCTGACAAGCGGAAAATCTACCGAAAAAGAAAGATTGCAAATGCTTGAATGTAAGAGAAACGGCACACTTGATGAGATTCACTTCAAAGAAAAGCAATTAGATCGTTTGGACTACCTTCGCTTTGCAATGAAAAATAAGAACAATAATATTTAAAATCTGAAAGGAGATTTTTTGTAATGAAAAAATTAGTTTCAATGCTTATGGTATTTACTCTGCTGTTTTCTTTTACAGCTTGCGGCAATAACAACAACGCCGGTGAAAGCGAGAAATTGCAGGATTCTGCATCACAGACCGAACAGCAAACTACTGTTTCTAAACAGGAGCCTGACAGTTCAGCCGAAACATCTTCGACAGAGTCCAATCCTGTTGAAACAGAAACAAAATCGTTGGTTGCTTACTTTTCCTGTACTGGTAATACAAAAGCTGTTGCGGAAAGAATTGCAGAACTGACAGGTGCAGACCTGTATGAGATAGTTCCGGCAGAGCCGTACACCGATGAAGATTTGAATTATAACAATAATGATTGTCGTGCAAACAGAGAAATGAACGATTCCTCTGCACGACCTGCCATAGGCAGTGACTCTATCGACATTTCCGATTATGACACCGTATATATCGGATACCCGATTTGGTGGGGAACTATGCCGAGAATTATCAATACTTTTCTTGATACCTACGACTTATCAAATAAAACGGTAATGCCGTTTTGTACTTCGGGCGGAAGCGGTGTTTCAAAATCAGTATCGGATATTAAAGCGGAAGAACCTGACGCCGATATTCGTGACGGCCTTAGAGCGAGTGGTTCATCTGACAGCGGTATCGACGAATGGTTAAGTAATAACGGACTTATCCAATAGGAGGATTCGGCTTTATGAAAAAATATTTAGCATTGTTTTTATCGGTGTTGCTTGTTTTGTTGTTACCGGCTTGCGGACAGAGTGAAAACACAGGCGAAACCGAAAAGACTCCTACTGAAAACTATACTTTTAAGGTGTCAGATGTGAAAGTACCTAATGAATTTGTTTTAATCAAGGGTGGGACGTTTCAAATGGGAAGTCCTGCAACCGAAGCGTGGCGGAGTGACGATGAAACGCAGCATACAGTCACAGTAAGCGATTTTTATATGAGCAAATACGAGCTTACGCAAAAAGAATATGAAGAAATCATCGGCAAAAATCCAAGTAACTTTTCGGGCGAAAACTTACCTGTTGAAAATGTTTCTTGGCTGGATGCAGTAACCTATTGCAACGCAAGAAGTGAACAAGAAAAACTAACGCCCGTTTATACAATAGACGGTCAAAATGTATCTTGGGACAGAAGTGCAGATGGTTATCGTCTGCCTACTGAGGCAGAGTGGGAATATGCCTGTCGTGCGGGAACAACCACTCCGTTTTATATGGAAAAGTCGCCGAGTGCTGAGGAAGCGAATTATTACGGGCATTACCCGTATGAAATTGAGGACAATTATTTTTCACAGGACAATTTGGAAGTAAAGCCCGGTGAGTACAGGCAGACTACTGTTTCTGTCGGTAGCTTTTCAGCAAATTCTTACGGACTTTATGATATGCACGGTAATGTCGGTGAATGGGTGTGGGATTATTACGGAGAATACCCCACCGAAGACCAGACAGACCCGGTTGGTCCGAACTCAGGCACTCTGCGTGTTTACCGAGGCGGCGGTTGGAATGACTTTGCAAAAAATATGCGCTGTGCATACCGTGCAACGCTTGAGCAGAACAAGGGCAGTTTTAACATCGGAATACGCTTGGTACGCAACGCTGTTTCCGGTACG
>JBJEOX010000359.1:0-6085 GCA_051880935.1 Ruminococcus sp. | reverse complement strand
AACGTCGGAAAAATTATCCGAAAGCTTATTTATCAGCGGTAAAATTACAATATCTTCACTTTTGAAGTGCCCTGCGTCAATAATATTTATGCAAAACTCGTTGGCGGCATTGATTTCGTGGTGCTTTATCTCGCCTGTTACAAGCACATCTGTACCGATTTGTGCCGCTGCAAAAATTTCAGAGCCGCCTGCTCCCGAAGATACGGCTACCTTTTTAACGCTTTTCTTAACGTCTGTATAGCGCAGTCCTTTGCAGTCAAGTGCTGATTTTACATTTTCGGCAAAGGCTTTCATATCCGTTTCCTTTTCAAGCTCGCCCACAAACAGGCACTCGCCCTTGTCGCTTTTTACGGTGTTTTTCACTCCTATTGCACTTGCAAGGCAGAGATTCACTCCGAAGCTCTCGCTTAAATCAAGGTTCGTGTGCATACACAGCGCAGAAATTCCGTACTTTACCAGAAGATAAGGCGCACTTGTTGTATCAAGCCTTTTCAGCGGATTAAAAATAACGGGATGGTGGCTTATAATCAGCTCACAGCCGAGCTTTTGCGCTTCGTTTACAACTTCACCCGTAATATCGAGCGACACCAGCACTTTTGTCACCTTAGTGTTTTTATCGCCCACAAGAAGTCCGACGTTGTCAAAATCCATTGCGCTGTCGGTCGGTGCAAAGCCTTCAAAAAAATCAAGAATTTCATTAATCGTTGTCATAAATTTTCTCCCGTATCCTGTCTGCAAGCACAGCAAAGCGCACATCTCCGACAGCTTGTTTTGAAAGCCTGTTTAAATGACCTTCAACAAAGCGAAGATGCGTTTCATTAGTTTTCGGCGAAAGCTCTCCGAGGTAGCAGTAAAGCTCGTCGGCACTGTGCTTTTCGCCGCTGTATTTTACAAGAAGCACCGTATAGCATTTTCCCGATGCAACACAGCAATCCTGTTTTAGTATTTTAAATCCGTTTTCGCAAAGCCACGCAATGAGAACCTCGCTCTTTGTCATAGGCTGTAAAATAAAGTGCTTTGAGCTGTCAGTTGCAAATGAGCACTCCGAGAGGATTTTTGCAATCAGCTCACCGCCCATTCCTGCAATGACAATATCGTCAGCTTCATCGGTCTTTATTTCCTTGAGTCCGTCGCTTAAACGTGTTTCAATTCTGCCGCTCATTCCCGACTCAGCAATCGTGGTCTGCCCACGCTTTAGCGGCTCGGGATTAATGTCAGCGGCAACTGCACCGGGGCATCTGCCAATACGGCACAGCCACACGGGTAAATACGCATGATCTGTGCCGATGTCAGCAAGCTTTGCACCTTTTCGGACAAAGTCTGCGCAGAGCTTTAGTCGATTATCAAGCTGTGATGAATTGCTCATTCGCCGACAGCTTCGTTAAGAGAGTCAATCAGAGCGTCAATGTCTGCGCCGTGCACCATACAAGCCTCTTCAATTGTTTCGCCTCTTGACGCAGGACAGCCAAGGCAGTGCATACCGATGCTGAAGAAAAGCTCTGCTGTTTCGGGGTGTTTGTCAAGAACGTCACCGATGATTGAATTTTTTGTTATAGCCATAATTTTTACCTCCGAGGTTTTATTTAAAATTCTTGCAGAAAACTGCAAGTTTATTATACCATAAAATAATAGCGTTTAAAAGGAAATTTTTATTTGATTATGTGTTATTGCAGTATCACGTTGCCGACCAGTATTTTCTGTCAAGGCTTCTGTACTGTACGGCTTCGAGAACGTGCTCGGAGCGGATTACCTCCGACTGCTCCAAATCCGCAATCGTACGTGCAACTTTTAAAACTCTGTCATAAGCTCTTGCGGTAAGTCCGAGACTTTCAAATGCGTCTTTCAGCGTTTTTTCCGCCGCCTTGTCGATTATGCAGGCTTTTTCAAACTGCTCTGCGTTGATTTTTGCGTTGCAGAGTGTTGAACTGCCCTCAAAGCGTTCACGCTGAATTTTTCTTGCGCCGTCAACACGCTTTTTAATTTCAGCCGAGCTTTCGGTTATTTCAGAGCTTCTTAGCTCGTCAAACTTAACCGGCGGCACTTCAACGTGAATGTCAAAACGGTCAAGCAGAGGTCCTGAAATTCTGTTGAGATAACGCTTGATTTTTACGTCCGAGCAGGTACAGCGGTTTGTACCGTCACCGTAATAGCCGCACGGGCAGGGATTCATAGCCGCCACAACCATAATTGAGCAGGGGTATGTACAATTCTGCCCCGAGCGTGAAATCGTAATCTGCGAATCCTCAATCGGCTGTCTTAATACCTCAAGCACGTTGCGTGAAAATTCGGGCAATTCGTCAAGAAAAAGCACGCCGTTGTGCGCAAGCGAAACTTCACCCGGCTTAATCGTGCCTGTTCCGCCTCCGCCGAGTCCGACAGCCGTTACCGTATGGTGCGGCGAGCGGAAAGGACGTGTTTCAACAAGCCCGTCAATATGCAATGTGCCTGCGATTGAGTGGATTTTTGTAGTTTCAATCATCTCATCAAACGTCATATCTGGCAGAATTGACGGCAGACGTTTTGCAAGCATACTTTTGCCCGAGCCGGGAGGACCGATTAACATGATATTGTGCCCACCTGCGGCGGCAATTTCAAGCGCACGCTTTGCCTCAAACTGTCCCTTTACCTGCGAAAAGTCGGGAATAAATCCGTCGGAATGTTCAGCGTTATGCGCCTTTGGCGTTGCCGGCTCCATACTTTCCTGACCGTTGAGAATGTTTTTCAGCTGTACTATTTCTCTGACGGGATAAACCTCAATTCCGTCAACGACTGACGCCTCGCTGACGTTTTCGGCAGGGACGAAAATCCGTTTAATTCCGCACTCTCTCGCCTTAATAACCATCGGCAGAACGCCGTTAATGCTCCTCGTTTCGCCGCTGAGCGAAAGCTCGCCGATAAAGGCGCAGTCGGAAATATCGGTGACAATCTGCCCTGTCAGCTTTAAGAGCGCAACACAGATAGGCAAATCGTAAATAGGACCTTCCTTTTTTATGTCGGCAGGCGCAAGGTTTAGAATAATATGCGATGAGGGCAATTTAAATCCGCAGTTTTTGATCGCACTTTTAACTCTGTCACGGCGTTCACGCACGGCAGCATCGGGCAGTCCGACCATATCAAAGCCGGGCAAGCCGCTTTGCATTGAAGCCTCAATCTCAACCCTGTAGCCGTCCATTCCGTTTATTCCGAAACTGTTACACCGCACAACCATAAACTGCCAAGCTCCCTTTTTTTAAATCTCTAAAAAATTATATCATTTTACGTAATATTTTACAAGTGCGGCGGCATTGTTTTTTTGACAAAATCTTATCTATTTTGCATAAAATTTATTATCTTTATAATGCAATTTTACAGAAAATACAAAACTCCCGTTGACATTCTGCCCTTTTTGTACTATATTATTACTTGAATAGATTGTATTGTCAGAGGTGAGAAAATGAGTGAAAGCGCAAACTCCTACAATTCACTCGACGACAACACCCTTGCAAGGCTTTCAAAAAACGGCGACGATAATGCTTTTAACGAGCTTGCAATGCGCTATCTGAACACTATAAACTTTATTGCACGAAAGTATTCCGCCGAGGGTTACGAGCAGAATGATTTTGTTCAGGAAGGCTTGCTTGCACTTTTGTACGCCTGCCGCACCTTTGACGAAAACGGCAATTCGGGCTTTAAAAATTATATGTCGGTTGTTGTTGAACGCAGGTTCATTTCAATAATCCGAAAAAGCAGTACGCAAAAGGCTGTTCCGAAATCGGCTCTTGTTCAGCTTGACGAGCTGAGCGATACGCTTGAGGATTTGTCGCAGTCGCCCGAGGAGTTTATAATGTGCCGTGAGCACCTTAAAATTATGCTTGACAAGCTGAAAAACGTTCTTTCTAAGACCGAATTTGAGGTTGTTATGCTGTACGGCAACGGCTTAAGCTACAAGGAAATTGCCAAAAAGCTTTCTATTCCCGAAAAATCCGCTGATAACGCTCTGCAAAGAGCTCGCAGAAAAATCTGCAATATCAATATGTCCTGAATAGTTTTTGCGGTGCAATTCCGCACGGGGCGAAATTCTAATTATGCCAAAGAGAGGTAAAAACCAATGTACGAAGACAAGACACTCATTTGCAAAGAATGTGGAAACGAATTTGTTTTCACTGCAGGCGAGCAGGAATTTTACGCTGAAAAAGGTTTTGTAAATGAGCCGCAGCGTTGCAAGGAATGCAGACAGGCACGCAAGAACGCTGCTAAAGCAGAACGTCAGTATTTTGAAACAACATGTGCTGAATGCGGCGGTCCTGCAAAGATTCCTTTCCAGCCTATGGAGGGCAAGAGCTATTACTGCAGCGATTGCTTCGCAAAGAGAAAAGCAGCTGCTGAATAATATATTTTAAATTATAATATTTTTGCACTGTACACGGCAGGTTTTTATCTGCCGTGTTTTTCTTTGTACTGCTGTCATTATTATAAACCATCATTTGTCGAGTGCCTCGACGGGCAAATCGAGTGGAAAAGTCGGATAGTATTGAAAAATCGGTTGCCCGAATTTTAAATTGATATATAGGTAACGTATTGGGACGTCAGGGATGCCGTCCCCTACGGCTATAGAGGAAACGTTTGTATTAATCCATAGGGAACGGTACGGCGGTGCCCAAACCCCCTCACTCCCCTTATTAAGGGGCAGAAACCCCTGTGTCGTTCCTAACTGACGTTCATCTAACTTATTTAGGAACGACACAGGGGTCCTTCCCTACAATTTTTCGTGAGCATTTAATTCCGAATTCCGCATTAAATTCTGGTTTATTTCATAAAGCGAATAGCTATTTTCCATAAATACTTCATAAAATGTTTCCTCACAACATACAATTTATCGGAGGGGATTTTATGCGTTTATTAATTCTCACAAAGCGCAGTCTTATTTCTATCGGATTCTGCCTTTTAATCGGTGCGGCTACGGCGGCAATTGCAATAACTTCTACTGTCAGGGCGGTTCAGACCGCTTCAACGCCCCGTGAAATCCCCATTTACTATGTGGAAACCGACAAAAA
Organism: Ruminococcus sp.; assembly: GCA_051880935.1. GTDB lineage: Bacteria > Bacillota > Clostridia > Oscillospirales > Acutalibacteraceae > Ruminococcoides. The sequence continues at coordinate 1,052 of JBJEOX010000359.1, read as the reverse complement.
GCAGGTTGCGCTTTCGTTTGACGCCGCCTGGGGCAACGAGCAAACCGATGATTTACTTCAGATTCTTGACAAATACAAGGTGAAAACGACTTTTTTCCTTGTTGGCGAATGGGTTGACAAATACCCCGAAAGCGTTAAGGAAATTGCCGAAAAAGGGCATGACATAGGCAACCACAGCGACACTCACCCGCATATGACGCAGATGTCAACGTCGGATATGACGGGACAAATCCAGTCCTGCAACGAAAAAATCAAGAAGATTACGGGCAAAATGCCTACCCTGTTCCGTGCGCCCTACGGCGACTATAACAACGATGTTGTGAAGTCGGTTAACGGCTGTAATATGTACTGCGTTCAGTGGGACGTTGATTCACTCGACTGGAAAGACCCCACTCCCGAGCAGATTACCAAAAACGTAGTAAATAAGCTCAAAGACGGCAGTATTATTCTTATGCACAACGGAGCAAAGAACACCCCCGAGGCACTCCCGATGGTCATTGAGGGCATCAAGGAAAAAGGCTACGAAATCGTACCGATTTCACAAATTCTCTTAAAAGGCGAATATTACACCGATGTTGACGGCAAAATGTGCCCCAAACAAAGCACAACGGCAAGTCAATAACGCACAAAACGGCAAAGCGAAATTGCTTTGCCGTTTATCTTTGTAATCAAACCTTTATCAGTAAACTATCAGTAAACAACAACCCTTGTGCCGATTCCTGCTTTCTGATAAATCTTCTTTACTGCGTTGTAGGGTGTGTTTACACAGCCGTGCGAGCCGTTGCCCTTGTATGTTGTTCCGCCGTACTCGCTGTTTGAACGCCAGCTTGCATCGTGGATTCCCACGCCGTTATACGTAAACGCCATCCAATAATCTACGGGAGAAGCATAGCCTGCACCTACAAGTACAGTAGGTGACTGACGCTGCCAGATTGAGAATGCACCCTTCGGCGTGTTGTGATAGCCGTCGTCATTGCCCGTTACAACGTCTGTGTGGCAATAAAGCTCGCCGTCACGGTAATACCACATATGCTGCTGTTTAAGGCTTATCT
>JBJEOX010000358.1:0-6105 GCA_051880935.1 Ruminococcus sp. | reverse complement strand
AATGTACGAATACAGAGAACACGCGCCTTTCAAGCTTTCGGGCGGACAAAAGCAGAGAGTTGCAATTGCCGGAATTCTTGCAATGCTGCCCGAATGTATCGTGCTCGACGAGCCGACTGCAATGCTTGACCCGAACGGACGTGACGAGGTACTTTCAACGCTTCTTAAGCTTAACAAAGAGAAAAACATAACCGTTGTGCTCATCACTCACTATATGGACGAGGCTGTGCTTGCCGACAGAGTGGTGGTAATGGACAGCGGAAAAATTCTCACACAGGGCACACCCGACAAAGTTTTCTCGCAGGTGGAGCTTTTAAAAAGACACAGACTTGACGTTCCGCAATCAACCGAGCTTGCAAACAAGCTGCGTGGCTGCGGAGTAAAAATAGATAAAATGCCTCTCGATACCGAAGCGTGTGTAAAAATGCTTGAGGAGGTGCTGAAATGAGCAGCGTACTTGAGCTGAAAAATCTGAGCTTTGTTTACGGACAGAAAACTCCGTTTGAAAAGCGTGCAGTTGATAACTTAAGCCTTTCAATTGAAAAGGGCGAGTTTATCGGCATAATCGGTCACACAGGCTCGGGCAAGTCAACGCTTGTCCAGATGCTGAACGGTCTTATTCAGCCGACCGAGGGACAGGTTCTTCTCAATGGTGAGGACATCTGGCAGAATCCCAAGGAGATACGCAAGGTGCGTTTCAAGGTGGGAATGGTGTTCCAGTACCCCGAATATCAGCTTTTTGAAGAAACCGTTTACAAGGACATTGCTTTCGGTCCGACCAATATGGGCAAATCGGAGCAGGAAATTGATACGGCGGTAAGAAAAGCGGCTGAGTTTACCGATTTAAAGCCCGAGCTTCTGCAAAAATCACCGTTTGATTTGTCGGGCGGTGAAAAGCGGCGTGCCGCAATTGCAGGCGTAATCGCAATGGACCCCGAGGTGCTTGTGCTTGACGAGCCGACCGCAGGTCTTGACCCTATGGGACGTGACGTACTGCTCACGCAGATTGTGCAGTACCACAAAAAGCGCAAAAATACGGTCTTGCTCGTTTCTCACAGTATGGAGGATATCGCAAGAGTAGCCGACAGAATAATTGTTATGAACAATTCACACCTTGTAATGTTCGACAAAACAAGAGAGGTGTTTTCACACGGACGTGAGCTTGAAAAAATCGGACTCAGAGTTCCGCAGATTACAAAAATTATGCTTGAGTTAAAGGAAAAAGGCTACGATGTACCCGACGGAATTTTAACCGTTGACGAGGCATTCTCCGCTGTTTCCTCACTTTTGAAAAAGGAGGGAAAAATATGGTAAGAGATGTAGCTTTCGGGCAGTATTTCCCGGGTAAAAGCCTGATTCACAGGCTTGACCCACGTGCAAAAATCCTTTTGCTCATAGGATTTCTTGTAATTATTTTCTGCACGTTCAATTACTTTTCACTTCTGCTTGTTACACTGTTCACTGCTTTGATGATTTTATCAAGCGGCGTACCTGCAAAATTCTATTTTAAAAGCCTTAAGGTAATCATATTTATCTTAGTCATAACCTCGGTTTTGAACCTGTTTTACGGTACGGGCGACCCTATATGGCAATGGGGAATTTTCAAGGTGACCGTAAACGGAATAAACAGGGCAGTTTTTGTTACGTTAAGGATTATATGTCTTATTCTTGCAAGCTCCTGTCTTACGTTTACAACCTCGCCCACAGAGCTTACCGACGCTATAGAGCGGCTTATGAAGCCGCTGAACAAAATCCATTTTCCCGTACACGAAATTGCAATGATGATGTCGCTTGCACTTCGGTTTGTACCGACTCTGCTTGAAGAAACCGACAAAATTATGTCGGCGCAGAAGGCAAGGGGTGCGGATATGGATTCGGGAAACATAATCAAAAGAGTAAAGGCGTTAATGCCTGTTTTAATACCGCTGTTTGTTTCCGCTTTCAGACGTGCCTATGAGATAGCAACAGCTATGGAGTGCCGCTGTTACCGTGGAGGCGACGGACGAACAAAAATGAAGTCAATCCATATGTCAAAGCGTGATGCTTTTTCGTTTATTGCGCTTGCAGCATTAATATGCGGAGTGATATTATGCAACATATTTATCCCTGCGGCGATTTAAGAAATCTGCTTGTTACAATTTCATATGACGGCAAAAGCTTTCACGGCTGGCAGATTCAGCAGAATGCGCTTACCGTTCAGGAGGTTTTTCAGACTTCGCTTGAAAAGATTATCGGCAGCGACTTTGACGTAAAGGGATGCAGCCGCACCGACAGCGGAGTCCACGCAAATATGTACTGCATAAGTCTTAAAATCTCCCACCCGATTAAGCCCGAACGATTAAAAGCTGCGCTTAACCGCTGGCTGCCTAAATCGGTTGCAGTGCTTGACTGCAAGGAAGTTCCTCTTGATTTTCACGCACGCTACAGCTGTGTGAGCAAGGAATATATTTACAAAATCTGGAACAGCGAGGTACGCAATCCGTTCCTTGACGGTTATGCGCTCCACTACAGGTATAAAATTGATGAAGAAATGCTTAACAAGGCATCTCAGGCGTATGTCGGAAGTCACGACTTCACCTCATTCTGTACGCTTGACAACCGTGAAAAGGGCGATATGACAAGAACTGTAAAAAGCTTTTCCGTAACACGTGACGGTGAGCTTGTAACAATGAAGGTTGAAGCGGACGGTTTTCTTTACAATATGGTAAGAATAATGGTCGGCACTCTGCTCAGAATTCAGCAGGGGAAGATTCCTGCCGACGGTATTGCGAAAATTATCGAAAAAAAAGACAGAAAATTTGCAGGCCCCACAGCACAGGCTTGCGGCTTGTATTTAAATAAAGTAAATTATTAGTGTATTGTGTATATCCTTTCAAGGAAGTGAAAATGGGTGTTTAAAAAATTCAAAGGACATTATGCCGAGCGAAAAACCTCCGATCGTGATGTAATCAGCTATGAAGATATGCCGCTTGATGATTACGAGCAGGAAAAAACCGACATATCTCCCGACTCAGTCAAAAAAATCCTTATCGGTGTTTGCATTGCGCTTGCGGCAGGACTTATTGTTTTTGCCTTTGCAAACCGTGACAATCTCACGTGGGATAATATCTCAAACTGGTGGACGTACGACGTACTCGGCAACGCAGGCAACGGCTATCCCGTAAATCTCGTAGGTACTGAGGTCAAGTCGGGCAACTTTGCCGTAAATCAGGGACACGTAGCGTATGCTTCCGATACATCATTTATTACTTTAAATTCAACAGGAAGCGAGGTTGCGAATGTTCAGCTTCGTTATTCAAAGCCTGTTATGAAGTCATCAGGCAACAGATTTCTGACCTACGGTATAGGTACAACAGGCTACCAGATTCAGGATTTTGACGGTATGCTCTACTCTGGCGAAGCTGAGGGTGCAATCTATACTGCCGATATCTCCTCAAACGGAGTTTACGGCATTATTACAGAGGGCAGCGGATATCTGTCAGTTCTTTATGTTTTCAACAGTAATAACAACAGAATTTACAAGTATTCGTTCTCGGAGTATTACATAAATTCAATCACGCTTAACAGTGACGGAAGCGGCTGTGTTGCCTGCGGAATTACAAGCGAAAACGGCGCAGTTAAAACAGGCGTTTACGTGCTTGATTTTACAAAGGAAGAGCCTGTTTCTCAGTACAGCATAAACGGAGATACAATAGTTGACAGCGATTATCTCAACGATAACAGAGTTGTGCTTGTGGGTCAGTCCTCCTCTTATATAATAAAAAGGGGAGAGGAAAACTACGTTACTGTAAAATACGACAGCAAAACACTTGCAAATTACTGCTTCAATCCCGACACAAATTCCTTTGCGCTTGCGCTTTCAAAAAGCGGTGACGGAAGAAGCTGTGTAATTGAAATTTACAACGACAACGGAGATAAGACAAGCTCAATCGACACCGATTACGGCGCAGAGTCAATTTCACTTTATAAAGGAACGGTTGCTATTCTCGACGGCAACACAGCCTACGGATTTAACAGCGGAGGCTCTCAGCTTTACTCCTGCGACACAGGAACAGGCGCAAAAAGGCTTATTCTTACTTCCGACAAAACAGCCTATGTTTTAAGTGTAAATCAGGTGAGATTCTTTGACCTGTCAAAACCATCAACAAAAGATACGGCAAATTAATTTTCGGAGTAATCTATGATAACGGATATAATAATTGTAGCGGTAATAGTTTTGTTTGCGGCAATCGGCGTAAAACGAGGATTGGCAAAAACTATTCTTAATATCGCAGGACTCGTCCTAACGGCAATATCAGCGTACTATCTTTCTTCATTTCTGTCACAGCTTATCTATGACGCTTTTCTCAAGCAGACTGTGATAAATAACATCCGGCAGATAATTGAACAGAACGGAATCGACTATGCTTTAAGCAACTGCCTTGAAGCCGTGCCGCAGTGGATAAACGGAATAATTTCGTTTATCATTGGACTTTTCGGAATGAGCTTAAACGAATATCAGAATCAATTGGTGCTTTCTTCGGACTTTTCTTCATCGACAAGTCAGGCAGTCGAAAACGTATTAGCTCCCGTTGTGTCCTCTGTTTTTGGAATGATTCTCTTAGTTATATTTTTTATAATTATTTTTATCATTGTCAAAAAGCTTATTAAGCTTATATCAAGGGTGTTCAACATTCCCGTAGTCAAGCAGATTAATCAGCTTCTCGGAGGAATTTTCGGTCTGGCTGAGGGGTTGCTTATAGTTTTTATTGCAGTAAACATTTTTGTTATTGTAACGGAATTTTCAAATCCTGCCCTGTTGAATAACGAGCTTTTCAGCGGTGCTGTTTTCAGATTCTTTTCTTTAAGTATATAGGGTATATTCAGGGTTATTATAAAAATTCTATGGGGTGATTTTATGGAAAACAATGAAAAGTGGAGCTTTAAACCGAAAGATTTAATAACAATCCCGAATATTCTGACTTATATCAGAATAATTCTGATTGTACCTTTTGTTTATTATTTTCTTAAAGAGAATTATATTCCTGCCGTTATCTGCATAGGTGTTTCCGGACTTACCGACTGCTTTGACGGAATGATTGCTCGCAGATTCAATCAGGTGACTTCTCTCGGAAAAATTCTTGACCCGATTGCAGACAAATTCACGCTTTTGGCTGTTGTAATCTGTATGGTAATATACGTTCCGATTGTTCTTCCCGTGCTTGTCGTACTTCTTTTAAAGGACGTTTTAATGCTCCTTGGCGGAATGGACTTGATAAACAAGGGCATAACACCTCCTGCGGCAAAGTGGTACGGAAAGGTTGGAACTGTAGTATTTTATCTCTCGGTATTTACAATAATTTTCCTTAAAGCCGCTTTCGGGTTTGAAAACTTTGCGCTTGACGTTTCGCTCCTGTCGGTAACGGCTGTGACAATGCTTTTTGCACTTTACCAGTACGGAAAAATCTATTTTCAGCTGATAAAAGAGCATAACAGCAAGGTAAAATCAAAAGAAATTGAAGAAAGTAAATAATTTGACAAATTACCATTGAAATTTACATCATAAACATATATAATGTATACTGATTAGATATTTTCTTTTGCCTTTGCAAATTGCAGGCAATAATAATATTTATTAATACTTATAAATGAAAGCTATCCAAAATTTTTACATATAAGGAGAATACTATGCTTTGCAGCAGATGTGGAAAACGACAGGCAGTTGTTTTCGTTTCTAATACTAATTCAAAGGACGCTCCCACAGTGGGCTATTGCCTTACCTGTGCAAAGGAGCTCGGCATAAAACCTGTTGAGGATTTAATCAGCAAAATGGGAATTTCCGACGAGGACCTGGACACCCTCAATAACGAGATGATGCAGGCCTTCGACGGCGTGGAAAATATCGAGGACCTGCCCGGCGGCGATGAGGGCAGCGGGGAGGAAGAGGACGGCAAGACCGCCACTTTCCCCTTTTTGAACCGCCTGTTTTCCGGCGGCGATACCGGCCGGGAGAGCGACGGCGGCGACGAGCCTGCCGGCGGTCCCCGGGGCGGCCGGGAAAAGGAGGGCCGCAAGGACGCCAAGGGCGGCAAGCGGAAGTATCTGGAAAATTACTGCATCTCCCTG